>CAYJAM010000001.1:0-36195 GCA_964367725.1 uncultured Sphingobacterium sp.
CGGAAGATCCTGAAGTGATGAAACGAAAAGTTGTTCGTGGAGGTTCATGGAAAGATATAGGCTATTTCCTTCAAAATTCCGCAAGTACCTTTGAATATCAGGACACTGCAAAATCTTATATCGGTTTTCGTTGTATAACCAAGTACCAGGGTCGGGATATAAAAGACAAACTCTAAACAAAAAATTACAATCCTTTCTTATATAAAATAGCGTATATATTATGGCTCAAAAGAAAAAGTTTAAACTGGGTATTAATACCTTAATTTCATGGGGTGCCTCCGTAGTTATTGTTGGTCTGATGTTTAAAATCCTTCACTGGAAGGGTGGAGAGATTATGATTGCTGTTGGATTAATTACAGAAGCCTTACTGTTTTTTGCATTGGGCTTCAAATCAGAGGTAGCAGAGCCTGACTGGACAAGGGTATATCCAGAACTTGATGAAGAATTTAAGGGGGAGGTATCCCGGCCAGCTTCAGGAGGTTCGGGTTCTTCAACCGCAGCATTGGATAAGATGATGGCTGAAGCCAAAATTGGACCTGAACTGATTGAAAGCCTTGGTACAGGATTAAGATCTTTCGGTGATAAGGTTTCTGCGATTTCAGGAATAGCTGATACAGCAAGTGCAACTTCTGAACTGACAGCAAAAGTCAAAACAGCTTCAGGTAGTTTTGATAGTCTGAATACGGCATTTGAAAAGGCAACTGTCAGCCTCAGGGAAATGGCTGATACGAATATTGATTCAAAATCTTACCATGAACAGGTGAATAACCTTGCCAAAAATATTTCAGCCCTAAACGCTGTATATGAGCTTGAATTACAGGATTCAAGTGCACATTTGAAATCAATGAACAAATTCTATCAGAATCTTTCTTTGACCATGCAAAATTTTAATGAGTCAATGGAAGATTCCAAACAATTCAAAGAGGAAGTTGGCAAACTGGCAAAGAACTTATCATCCTTAAATTCTATTTATGGAAATATGCTTTCTGCAATGAATCAACCGAACCGGGGATAATTGGTATAAGAATTATAGATCTTAAATTTTTTAAATAAAATTGCATGGCTGGAGGTAAAGAAACCCCAAGGCAGAAAATGATTGGAATACTTTACCTGGTATTATTGGGTTTAGTAGCACTGAATGTTAGTGATTCAATCTTAGAAGCTTTCAAAAATTTAACGGATAGTTTAAATGCTTCAACACAGAATGTCCAAATTGGTGTTGACGCAACTTATGCTTCATTTGAAGCAACGAAACTAAAAAATGAGCCCGAAAGAGCGCGTCCAATCT
Source organism: uncultured Sphingobacterium sp. (assembly GCA_964367725.1). Lineage (GTDB taxonomy): Bacteria > Bacteroidota > Bacteroidia > Sphingobacteriales > Sphingobacteriaceae > Daejeonella. Next base: position 1,289 of record CAYJAM010000001.1, read on the forward strand.
ATGAAAAGGCTAAAAAAGCGAGTTCATATACAAGTGAATTAAATACTTATGTCGAAGGACTTCAGAAGCTTTTTGAAACTGAAGGTGGCGGATATAATGAGGCAACCGGTGATATAAGCAAAAGGGATAATCTTGATATTTCTCCGAGGTTAATGATCAATGAGCCACGTGCAGCAGAATTGAAGAAGAAAATCAATGATACTCGTGGAAAATTAATTGCATTACTCGATGAGAAAGATCGACAAAATGTAAGTTTCTCTTTAGAGGCAAAGGATCCGCCTAATCGCGGAGGTGTTAAAAGGAGCTGGGAACAATCAAACTTTGGTGACGGTATACCATTGACCGCCGCACTAACGGCTTTGGCAAAGATTAAGGCCGACACAAAGAATGCTGAGGCTGAGGTTGTAAAGAAGGTCCTCGGTCAGATGGATGTGGCAGTTGTCAATCTTGATCAGTTCGCTGCAGTTGCTGTTGCTCCAACATCCTATCTGATTGCCGGTCAGCCGTATACAGCAGAGGTGTTTTTGACTGCATCAGACTCGAAATCAAGTCCTGAGATATCAGTTGGAGGTTCAAGATTGCAGGTTAAGGAAGGGAAAGGAACCTATACAGTTAATACTTCCAGCGAAGGTATATTCAGTTGGACAGGTACAGTCCGTGTAAAGCAAACTGATGGAACAATAAAAACCTATACCACTACTGAACAAAAATATCAGGTGGCCCGCCCTTCTGCAGTTGTTTCTCCTGATAAAATGAATGTATTTTATGTAGGTGTTCCGAATCCGGTATCAGTATCAGCTCCTGGTATACCCAAAGAGAATCTAGTAGTTACTATGAGTGGAGGAACAATATCCGGATCCAATGGAAAATATACTGTAACAGTAAATACACCTGGAACAACTGCTAAAGTAAATGTTGCAGCTAATGTCAGTGGTAAGGTTCAGAATATTGGTTCAAGTGATTTCAGAGTTAAGCGGATTCCGGATCCCAAAGCTAAATTTGCAGGTAAGACCGGAGGAGCTTTAAGTTCAGTAGTGATAAAGTCCCAGAGCTCAATTTTTGCAATTCTTGAAGGTTTCGATTTTGACGCCAAATTTAATGTTACCCGTTTCAGTCTGGTGATAGCCAGACCACGTGCTGATGTTGTTGTATTACAGGCAAATGGAAATTCATTCAGTGCTCAAATGAGTGCAGCTGTGGCCGCAATAACGCCAGGTACAAGGGTAATATTTGATGATATAGTTGCCGTTGGTCCTGATGGAACCCAAAGACAGCTTGACCCGATGGCTTTTAAAGCAAATTAAGTGCTATGAAAAAGATATTTTTTGTCCTGATTTTGATTGCCGGTGCTCTTCAATTGAGTGCCCAGGCACCTAATTTAACGAATGATACCAAACCCAAACCGGTAGAGAAGCCTTTGGATGGATATTATCAAAAAACCAATATTATTAGTGCTAAGGTTGCTCCATATGCCAGTCTGAGAGAATCGGATGTCATGTACAGTAAGCGTGTCTGGAGAGAAATAGATGTACGTGATAAGGTGAATATGATTTATGCTTCACCAAAGGCCCGCCTGATAACTATTTTGACAGATGCAATTATTGCCGGTGAACTTACTGCTTACGATGCCAGCAGTACTAAGGATGATGTTAATGGAGATGAGTTTAGTGTCATTCTGAAACCTGAACAGGCAATGGCAAAGTTTGCTGACAGTGTTTTGGTTCCAATTTTTGATAAAGATGGTAACCAGACAGGAACAGTAGTAAAAGCTGGAGAATTCAATCCTGACAGTATTTTAAAATTTCGTATAAAAGAGGATTGGATTTTCGATAAGCAACGTTCAGTTTTTGAACCCCGTATCATCGGTATTGCACCAATGATCCGTATTTCAGCAGCCGGTCAATCTTTTGATGAGCAACCAGCATTTTGGATATACTTCCCTGAAGTTCGTCATCTATTGGTAACTAAGCCTGCAGTAAACAGAAATAATGACGCTACCGGGCTCAGTTTTGACGATTTATTTATGAAGCGGATTTTTGCGAGTTATATTGTAAAGGAGTCTAATCCCGAAGATCTTCGTATTAAAGATTATGCAGTCGGAATTGATAAACTTTATGAATCTGAACGTGTGAAGAAAGCCTTGATGGATTTTGAACACGATCTCTGGTCATATTAATCCGGACCTTAAAATATTAAGAAATGCCGCCCTGTAATTAATTCAGGGCGGCATTTTTATTTAAAGTAATCCAATAAGGCAGCAGTCTGACTTTTATTCAATACATCCAGCAGTTCTGTTTCAGATGCTTCTTTTATTTTCTTAACAGACTTGAAATGTCTTAATAATTTCTCTGCAGAAGTTTTCCCTACACCAGGGATACTTTCAAGCTCACTTGCCAGGGTAGCAATACTTCGTTTTTTTCTGTGAAATGTAATCCCGAAGCGGTGAGCCTCATCTCTTAACTGCTGAATAATTTTTAATGTTTCAGACTTTTTATCCAGATACAATGGGTACTGATCTCCGGGATAATAGATCTCTTCCAGCCTTTTGGCAATTCCTATAATTGTTACCTGTTTATCTATTCCTAATAGTTTTAAGCTTTTTATTGCAGAGGAGAGCTGTCCTTTTCCGCCATCAATTACGATCAGTTGTGGCAGACTTTGCTCTTCATCTAGTAACCTTCTGTATCTTCTGAAAACTGCTTCCTCCATTGTAGCAAAATCATCAGGGCCTTCAACTGTCTTTACATTAAAATGCCTGTAATCTTTTTTGGATGGCTTTGCATTCTTAAAAACTACTATTGCTGATACCGGAAATTTCCCCTGAAAATTAGAGTTGTCAAAACATTCAATATGTATTGGCAATTGATTCAAACGGAGGTCTTTCATCATCTGGGCCAATAACCGGTCTGTTCTTAATCCAGGATTCAGTTTTTCATACTGATCTAATTTTTCACGCTTGAAATAGGCCACATTCTTTTGTGAAAGTTCCAGCAATTTCTTTTTCTCGCCAAGTTTTGGAATAGTAAATTTAATTCCTGAGTCTGGAATCTCAAGTTCAAAAGGAATGATTATTTCTTTTGAATTACTGTCAAACCTGGATCTGAACTCGGTAATAGCTATACTTAACAACTCTTCATCCGATTCGTCAAGGCGTTTTTTAATTTCCAGAGTCTGGGTTTGAATAACCGTTCCATTCATCACCTTCAGGAAATTCACAAAAGCATGCTTGTCGTCGGTTGCAATACTGAATACATCCACATCGGTTATGGATGAATTCACAATTGTCGATTTGCTTTGATAATTGTCCAGAAGGTCGAGTTTTTGCTTCAGGTTGTGTGCAAGCTCGAAGTTAAGTCCGTTTACTGATTCTTCCAGCTGACTTTTAAGACGTCTGATTACGGAACCTGTTTTCCCGTTCAGGATTTCTTTGATCTCCGAAATGCTCTGATCGTAGTCATCTTCTGATTGATAGGCCTGGCAAGGTCCTTTGCAATTACCAATCTGATATTCCAGACAAACTCTGAACTTTCCAGAATGAATATTTTCTCGGGACAACGGCAGAGTACAGGTTCTTAAAGGATAGATTTCTTTGATCATTCCTAAAATGGTATGCATCATTCCTACAGATGCATAAGGACCAAAATAGGTTGAACCATCCCTGATAATCCTTCTTGTCCAGAAAATACGTGGAAATTTTTCGTTTTTGATAATGATCCAGGGATAGGTCTTATCATCTTTCAGCATCACATTATACCTTGGCTGATGCTTCTTGATCAGACTATTTTCAAGCAACCAGGCATCAATTTCGGTATCAACAATAGTGAAGGTGATTTTCCTGATCTTGCTTACCAGGATTCGGGTTTTGGCATTTACCCGAAAATTATCTTTATTAAAATAGGATGAGACTCTATTTTTCAGATTTTTGGCCTTACCGATATAGATAAGCTCTTCAGTCTCCGACCAAAATTGGTAGATACCGGGTTTTTGGGGAATATTCCTTAACTCAGGCCGTGGATCAAATTCTTTCATGTCAGGATAACGGTCAAGGTAGAACCTGATCTGCAAAATTGCAAATTGTAAAGAAAAACATTAAGATCAGAAGCCCAGCTTTTTATCAAGTTCGCTCACTCCTGACTGCTGTTTAGTATATTCAGCACAATCAAGGACTGTTGTAATTCCACCTTTTGGAGGAGGAAAATCACCTTTGCTATATTTCAATGCGGGATCTGCGTATACCTTTTGCATATAGATCGCAAATATCGGGAGTGCAGTATTGGCACCCTCTCCGAAACTGGTTGTGCTGAAATGGATCGCACGGTCTTCCGCACCAGTCCACACACCAGTTACAAGCTCTGGCGTGATTCCCATGAACCAACCATCTGAATTATTTTGTGTGGTGCCTGTTTTTCCTCCGATGGGATTGTTGAGCTTATATTTCCAGCCCAATCTTACCCCGGTTCCTTCTGTTACCACAGCTTTTAACATGTCTGTCATAATATAGGCTGTCTGTTCATCCAAAACAACTTTGATTCTTGGGCGACGTTCGTAAATAACGTTTCCATTCTTATCAGCGATTCGTAAAAGATAGATAGGTTCTGTCCAAACACCATGATTGACAAATACAGAATAAGCACCTACCATATCGTAAACAGAAGCATCGAATGAACCCAGACAAATTGAAGGTACAGCCGGCACATCACTGGTAATACCCATATTTTTCGTCAGGGTTGCAACAGCGGTCTGTCCGACCTGTTTCATCATATAAGCGGTAATATAATTCTGAGAATTGGCCAATGCCTTTTTCAGTGTGAGGGTTCCTGGAATTGGCTTATATGCTTTGGGATACCAGGTAGTACCATCACCTGCATCTATACCAACAGGCTCATTTGCGACAGTGTAACATGGAGAATATCCGCCATTACCAATAGCGACCGCATAGGTAAAAGGTTTTGCTGTCGATCCCACCTGACGGGTTCCCATTTTTACCTGATCATATTTAAAATGAGTATAATTAGTGCCTCCCACCCACGCCCTGACATAGCCGGTTTGGGGTTCCATTGACATGAGGGCATTACGAAGCATGAGTTTATAATATTTAATGGAATCTAAAGGCCTCATTACCGTATCGATTTCACCTCTCCAGCTAAAAATGGTCATTTGGGCTGGTGTCCTGAAATTTTGTAGGATCTCTTCTTCGGTCTTTCCCTCAGCTTTTAATTGTTGATAGCGGTCTGAACGGCGCATACCCTGATTTATCAGTAATTTGGCTTCCGGGATATTAAATGGGTCACGACCTTTCCATGAATTATTGAACTGAACCTGCAGTGTTTTTAGATACTCCCTCTGAGCATCCTCTGCATATTTCTGCATCCGGGAATTGATTGTTGTATAGATCTTGAGGCCATCCCTATCAAGATCATATGGTGTACCGTCGGCTTTATAGATCGAATTTTCTTCAAGTGTCTGCTGAATATCCTTCTTGAGTACCGCCCTGAAATAGGGTGCTGATCCCTCGTTATGATCAGAAGGATTGAATGCCAGTTTTAAAGGGCTTTTCTTCAGAAGCTCAAGCTCAGAATCACTGATGTAATTTGCATTATGCATGTTTTCCAGAACCGTATTTCTGCGTCTAAGTGCTCTTTCAGGATTACGGTGGGGATTGTAAAGAGATGGACCTTTCAGCATCCCGACAAGAATCGCAGCCTGCTCAGGTTTAAGCTTATCAGGTGTTGTGCTGAAGTAGGTTCTTGCTGCCGATTTAATTCCAAATGTATTATAAGAACCAAAATCCACTGTATTGAGATACATCGTAATGATCTCCTCCTTGGTATACTGCCGTTCCAGTTTTACTGCAACAATAAGCTCCTGTGATTTCTGAATCAGTCGCTTGGTAAAGTTTCTGGATCTGCCTTCTTTTGAGAACAGGTTTAAAGCAAGCTGCTGGGTAATGGTACTTGCGCCTTGTCGTTTTCCTGCCAGATTATAGAAAATAACTGTAAACGTACGTTTGAAATCAATACCCGAATGACTGTAAAAGCGGATATCTTCAGTTGCGATTAGCGCATTAATTACATTTGGGGAGATCTCATCATATCGAACATTAGAGCGGTTTTGAACATAATAGGTGCCTAATACAATATCATCACTCGAAATAACCTCTGAGGCCTGATAACTCTTCGGATTTTCAAGCATACGCAGATCAGGTAGTCTCCCGAATAATCCAAGGCCGATGCTGAAGATCAGAATAGCTCCAAATGCAATCAATCCCAGGATCCATTTCCAGAACAGGATAGTATAGCGATTTAAGTCATGCTGAGTCAGCTTGGTATTCATATAAAGCTTGTATTAATAGTTCTTTTTGTAATACTAGACATAAAGGTCGAGTGTTTCTTTATCAATTATTTTTTCGAGATTCTGAGAATTAATTATGAAGCTACTGTATTTGCCTACAGGTATCTTCATAATTGCCCTCATCAGGGGGCTGATATTTGTAAAATAAGTTGTAACCGCTTCCTTTCCTGCAAACGGGCCTACAAATATCAGTTGATTTTGGTTAGCAACCGATTTTAATTGATGTTTTATTGCTGATCCGGGTAAATTGGCCCTGTTAAACTGTCCGATCCCAAAGCGGGATGAACTTAAATTGACTGAAGGGTCAGAAATATTCACTACGAAATAATGTTCTGCAGAATCATCCTTCCGGAAAAGACCTGTTTCTGACTCAGTTTCTAATTTAACGGTTTGAGGTTTCTCCTTATTGTCGGAAATTGACTTATTGTCAACAGGTTCAGGGACAAAGATTACAGGCTGTTCAATTTCTGCCTCCTGAAAAAATCTGTTATTGAAATCCAGGTCACTTAACGCTACTATCCGTTCTGACATTGCAATCCTGTTCGAATCGATGAATGCAAGATGTTGCTTAATGAGCGGAACTATTAGTTTTTCGTCGGGGAAATTGATGACTATCTCTTTAAAGGCATTTTCCAAACCTGGAAGTTTTTGAGTATGCCCAATGGCGAGTGAATTTAAGTAGGCTAATTGTGCAGGCACTTTTTGTACTCCTGTTACCTGTCTGTACTTTTCAATAGAATTAAGCATTTCTGTATAATTCTTTTTTACATACAAATCGTAGATGTCATTGTAAAGCCGGTTGAAGGCAGCTTCCTGCTCATCCTGTTTTTGACTGAAATCCGGGTCTATAATTATCTTTGCAAATGGAGACTCAGGAAATTTTGAAATCAGGATATTCTTGTATTCGTCAGAACGTTTCTTGTTAGCAGTACTGTAAAGCCTGTATAAATTATAATATACCGCCAGTTTATTTTGATTTTCAGGGAAGCGCGTTAATAACTGTTCGTAGGTTTTTACAGCTTCAGCAGTATCGGCAGAAATGTCACGATAATAATTAGCAATATCGTACAATGCTGATGCAATTTTCTGATTTGAACCGGCCATTTGTTCAGGGCTTACAGGAACCGAAAGCAGATATTCCTTTATCCGGGCATCCATATCAGGCTCAGTTTTTATTTCCTGCACTGTAAAAGGGTTTGCACCACTGCCAGGATCCGGGAGAATTGCTGAAGGCATCTCAGATACTGTGCGCTGGCTTCGCCGCCAGTTATCTTCCAGTTTTCTTGGGCCCCAGCGTTTCTTGAAATCGGCAAGACCCTGACTTAATGCCGCTATATTATTAAAATAGAATCTGGTGTCCCTGGAATTACCAGAACTTTGAATTGCAGGCATATATGTATTACCTCCAACAGGCATTCCTGAAAAAGTCTTTGCCTTTTCGGTCTCAGCGAGCACCATTTTGCCTATTCTTTCTTTACGTTCTGCATCAGGCAATTTAGCCAGCAATTGCAGGGTATCTTGCTGAGCAATAATACTCAGGCTACTTGCCAGTACCTCCAGATTATCAGCTTTCTTTTTAATCAGAAGGTAATCAGGGTAATTTTTAGGTAAGCTGATAAGCGTACTGTCATAATAAGTCTTGGACTTCAGGAAATCTGACTTAGTAAAGTAAATTTCGGCAAGCTCCAGGTATGCAAGCCCTTTCAGGTTTAGATTTTTTGTACTTTTTGATACAGCCAGATTATAATTTTCGATTGCTTTTTCAAAATTATTCCCCTGAGCATAGCTGTTGGCTATTTGGAAATATACCTGATCAAGAAGTTCCCTGTTCTTGTCGTCCTTAAGTAGAGCCATGATCTCTCTGGTTCTTCCTGAAGTATCCCCGCTGAGTTCAGTTTTAAGATTAATACGACTAAGGTTTGCATTAAATGCCATATCGAACGGGGCATTACTTTTAATTACTCTTGTATAATTCGATAATGCATTCTGTGCCTGGCCGGTAATTTCATACAACTGAGCAGTGAGATAGGTCCAGCGAATCTTCTTCTGTTTATTTTTGACAGTTTTCAGAGCCTTTTCGAGCAGGTTTATTGCTTCCTGATCCTGCTTTGCATAAATATAAAGCTGTGCACGTGTTGCATAAATGTCGGCAACAGATTTTTTTTCTGATAATATGTTGCTAATGGCTGTGTCAAGGGTGATTTCAGCCTCTTCCAGACGGTCGGAGGCAATTAGCGACCGTGCTTTCCATGCCAGCGCAGCCTGCCTTATCTCTTTCTCTGCGGGATAATTATTATATACGTAGTTAAAAAATTCAACCGCATTGAAAAAATTTGACTTCAAATGGTTTGCCTTTGCAATTAGAAAATAAGCATCATCAACATACTTACTCAGTGACTTTTCATTGGCAATGGTATTTGCCTTTAATATTGCATCATCCAGATTTTTTAGTTCTGATTGTGAAAGAATTTCATTGGGCTCTTTATAAACAGAAATCAGCCGGTCGTAATTATCTGAGTAATTTAACTGAATGTTTTTCTCGCTTAGATTAATCAGTTCTTTAGCATTATATAGGATATTATAATGTGCTGTTAAATTCTGCATACCCCTGCTGGCCACAGTTTCTTTCTGTGAGCTGCATGAAAGCAGGCAAAAGCAAAAAAAGCAGCTTAGGAATATAAAACGAAATGCAATCAGAATATTTGAATTCAATTTAATCTTGCTTGAAATATATAACAGAATCTTTGCAAAGATATTTTATCATAACGGATTTGTCCTGATAAATATAAACTCTTTCTGTCATAAAACTCTTTTAATGGAGTATACTAACTATTTTCGGCTTTGATTTATTTCACTGAATGCAGCTTATATTTTGATAATTTTGCCAAATAAAATTGAGTTAATGGAGCAGCAGGAAGAGAATCAAAAGAATAATGACAAAACTGATGGTATAAAAGCTGAAAAGCAGGCCCTGAACAGTTATGTAAAATATACCGGTGTAGCTTTTCAAATGATGGCTATTATCGGACTTTCGGCATATATAGGTTACAAGACCGATCAGTATTATGAACATAAGACGCAGTGGGTAACGGCAATTGTATGTGTTTTGGGTGTCTTTTTATCAATTTATCAGACCATCAGACAGTTAAAGCCATGAGCATTAGTCGTTTTTTCATTTATTTTATTCTGTTTACAATTTTCCTGGCCATTGCTCCCCTTGTATTTCAGTTCTTTTATCCTGAAATGAATTTTCTGATTCCAAAATTCTGGGCCTTGTTCTGGATATTTGAAATTTTAACCTTAAGTATCTATCTGATTGCTTCCTGGAGGATGAGAATCAGTGATAAAGCATCCGGTCAGGCCTTGCTTGGAAGCGTTACTATAAAGTTGCTTTTTTGCATGATAATAGCCTTTGTTTACATCAATGCAAACCCGGTTGATCCCTTTAAATTTATCATCAATTTTTTTTATCTATATTTCTTTCATACAGTGTTTGAAATATATTGTTTGTTATGTAACTTGCGCAACCAAAAATTTAAGTAAATTCCTTATAATAAATGGATTTGAGCCATATTTTCAATTCAAAAAAATTCTTCAGCATAGCTCTTTGTGCAGTTTTATTTTCATTATTGAGTTTTTCCGCTTTTTCTCAGGAGCATGCATCATCAGATACTGCGCATGCTACAGCAGCAGGGGCACATGATGCAAAACCAGAAAAAGAGGAAGATATTTCGAAAGTAATTCTTCATCATATCGCGGATTCTCATGAATGGCATTTTTTTGGTCATGTAGCGCTTCCTTTACCGGTTATTTTGTGGACTGACAATGGCTTAGTTAGTTTTCTTTCCAATAAATTTGGACATAACGATCACGGAACTGAATTGATAGAAGCTGGTGGTGCAAAACTGGTTTATTATCACGGAAAGTATTATTACCCTGAATCGGTAAAAAGTGCTGATGGAACTTACATCGCATACAACAACAAAGGAGAGATCATGAATACCAAGCCTCTTGATATTTCAATTACCAAGAATGTGGTTTCTTTGTTAATCTCAGTTACAATTCTGCTTGTGGTGTTTATTGGAATTGCCAATGCTTACAAAAAACGTGAAGGGAAAGCCCCAAAAGGATTACAGTCTATACTTGAGCCAATCATCATTTTTGTTCGCGATGATATTGCAAAGCCACAGTTAGGTCATAAGTACAGAGGTTTTATGCCCTATTTATTAACGGTATTTTTCTTTGTGTGGTTGAATAACCTGATGGGATTGATTCCTTTTTTCCCTGGAGGTGCAAACTTAACAGGAAATATTGCAGTGACTATGATGTTAGCACTCTGCACTTTTATTTTAACAACTGTAAATGGTAACAAGAATTATTGGGGTCACGTATTTACCCCTCATGTTCCATGGTGGTTATATCCATTAATGATCCCTGTTGAGATCATTGGTTTGTTTACCAAGCCTATCGCCCTGATGATTCGTTTATTTGCAAACATCACTGCAGGTCACATCCTTATTTTAAGTTTGATCTCTCTGATCTTTATCTTAAAGTCGGTTCTTGTCGCCGGTATTGCAGTTCCGTTTGTTTTGTTTATCAGTGTGATCGAGCTCGTGGTAGGTTTTATTCAGGCATTTATTTTCACAATTCTGTCGGCCTTATTTATAGGAATGGCAGTTGAAGAGAAACATGCTGAGCATTAATATGAATTTATTTTTTGTTTAATATATATTTAAAAATCAGATTATGATCGTAGGAAGTATCGCTGGTATTGGTGCAGGATTAGCTGCTATCGGAGCAGGCATTGGTATCGGAAACATTGGTGGAAAAGCCATGGAAGGTATGGCTCGTCAGCCAGAAGCAGCATCTAAAATTCAAACAGCAATGTTAATCGCAGCAGCATTCGTTGAAGCGGTAGCACTGTTTGCAGTGGTTGTTGCGTTCTTAGGAACAGGACAAGTAAACTAAAAAAATAAGGCTTGTGCGATTGGCACCGGCCTTATTTTATTGTTTTGATTGATTTATTAAATAATATAACAAAATGACATTACTGGCATTAAATCCATTAGTTTCTCCGGATCCGGGTTTATTTATCTGGTCAACAGTAGCTTTTTTAATACTGTTCTTCCTTTTAAGCAAGTTTGCATGGAAGCCTATTGTAAAGGCTCTTGATGAGCGTGAGCGTTCAATTGAGGATGCTTTATCGAAAGCCGAAATGGCTAAAGCTGAAATGGCTAAGCTAATCAGCGAAAATGAAGATCTTTTAAAAGAAGCACGTTTAGAGAGAGACAACATTCTTAAAGAAGCCAAAGAAATTAAGGATCAGATCATCAATGATGCAAAAGATCAGGCTAAGACTGAAGGAACCAAATTGATCGAAAAGGCAAAAGACGAGATCACGAACCAAAAGCTTGCTGCTATGGCAGAGATCAAGAACCAGGTTTCAAGCTTGTCATTAGCTATTGCTGAGAAAGTATTGCGCAAGCAACTGGAGGATCAGGATAAACAACAGGCTCTTGTTAATGACCTGTTGAAAGAAGTAAAACTCAATTAATCAATTGTCTAATTGACAAATTGACAAATCGACAAATCGAATATGTCAGAAATACAAGTTGCATCGCGTTACGCAAAATCTATCATTGACCTGGCTGTTGAGCAGAATGCTCTTGAACCAATCAAGAAGGATATTGAATTGTTTCTCGGAACGTGCAGAGCCAATCCGGCTTTGCAGGCAATCCTAAAGAATCCGATTATCAGCCTTGATAAGAAGGCAAATATTCTGGATGGCTTATTTGGTGATAAGTTGCATAAAATGATTCTTTCTTTTTTCCATATCGTGATCAGGAAGGGCCGTTCAGAAATTTTATATGCAACAGCTAAGGAATTTATCAGCCAGTACAACATCATTAAAAATGTGGTAAAGGCTACTGTAACTTCAGCTTCTCCATTGAGTAAAGAAAACATTGCTCAAATAGAGGATGTAGTGAAACAGGCAACAAAGGGTGAAGTAATTCTTTCGGCACAGGTAGATCCTGATCTGATCGGAGGTTTTATCCTGAAAGTTGGCGATAAGCAGTTTGATACCAGTTTATCCAGCAAGCTGAATAAACTTAAAAAGGAATTTGAAAATAACTAAATAACCCCAAATCCTTAACAGGGCTTTTGATTGCTCCCTAATAGGGGTTGGGGGCGTAAGATTTACAATATAAAACTCAAAAAATACTACTATGGTAGAGGTAAGACCAGATGAAGTTTCGGCGATTTTAAGACAACAACTGTCAGGCTTTAAGTCGGAGGCTGAACTCGAAGAGGTTGGCACCGTGTTACAGGTGGGTGATGGTATCGCACGTGTATACGGTTTAACTAAGGTTCAATCAGGAGAGCTGGTTGAATTTGATAGCGGTTTACAGGGTATCGTATTAAACCTTGAAGAAGATAATGTGGGTGTCGTATTGCTTGGCGCTTTTGATGAGATCAAAGAAGGTGCTACTGTAAAACGTACCAATAAAATTGCTTCTATCAAAGTTGGTGAAGGAATGCTTGGTCGTGTTGTTAACACTCTCGGTCAGCCAATTGATGGTAAAGGACCAATTCTGGGCGAAACTTACGAGATGCCTTTGGAGCGTAAAGCACCGGGTGTAATCTATCGTCAGCCGGTTACTGAGCCATTGCAAACTGGTATCAAAGCGATTGATGCGATGATTCCAATTGGTCGCGGACAGCGTGAGCTTGTGATCGGCGATCGTCAAACCGGAAAAACTGCGGTTTGTATTGATACGATCATCAACCAGAAAGAATTCTATGAAGCAGGTAAGCCTGTATTCTGTATTTATGTGGCTATCGGTCAGAAAAACTCTACAGTAGCCCAGATATTAAAAGTATTGGAAGAAAATGGTGCATTGCCATATACCGTGATTGTTGCGGCTTCTGCTGCTGATCCTGCTCCAATGCAGTTCTACGCTCCTTTCGCTGGTGCTGCAATTGGTGAGTTCTTCCGTGATACCGGCAGACCGGCATTGATCGTTTATGATGATCTTTCAAAGCAGGCTGTTTCTTATCGTGAGGTTTCTCTTTTATTACGTCGTCCTCCAGGCCGTGAGGCTTATCCTGGAGACGTATTCTACCTGCACAGCCGTTTGCTGGAGCGTGCAGCAAAGATCAACCAGAACGACTCTATTGCACAGTCAATGAACGATCTTCCTGAATCAATTAAGCATATCGTTAAAGGTGGTGGTTCCCTAACAGCTTTGCCGATCATTGAAACTCAGGCAGGTGACGTTTCTGCATATATTCCAACCAACGTAATTTCAATTACGGATGGTCAGATCTTCCTTGAGTCTAACTTATTCAACGCGGGTGTTCGTCCGGCTATTAACGTAGGTATCTCGGTATCACGTGTGGGTGGTAATGCGCAGATCAAATCGATGAAGAAAGTTGCAGGTACTCTGAAACTTGACCAGGCTCAGTACCGTGAATTGGAGGCTTTCTCGAAATTCGGTTCTGACCTTGATGCGGCTACTAAATCTGTATTGGATAAAGGTGCACGTAACGTGGAATTGTTAAAGCAGGCTCAGTTTTCACCTGAGACAGTTGAAAAGCAGGTTGCAATTCTTTACATAGGTACCAAGAACCTGATGAGAAATGTACCGGTTAATAAGGTGAAAGCTTTCGAAGCTGAATTCATCCAGCAATTGGAACAACGTCATCCGGAAGCTTTACAGGGTTTGAAAGCCGGTAAACTTGATGATGCTATTACAGGTGCTCTGGAAACAGTAGCGAAAGAGCTAAGTGATAAATATTAAAAGATATTAGTATTGAGTATTGAGTATTGAGAAACACACATCTCAATACTCAGTACTCTGTACTTTGTACTCCTTAAAATGGCTAATTTAAAAGAAGTAAGAAATCGTATAGCATCTGTCAGCTCGACTCAGCAGATCACCAAGGCCATGAAAATGGTTTCTGCAGCAAAGTTGAAACGGGCAACAAGTGCGATTATTCAGCTGCGTCCCTATGCAAATAAGATGAAAGACATTCTGTCAAATCTTTCTGCAAGTATGGACGGTTCCAATTCTCCATATACTCAGGAGCGTGAGCCGAATAAAGTATTGATTATCAGTATTTCATCTAACCGTGGTCTTGCAGGAGCATTCAATATGAATGTGATCAAGACGACCAATAATCTGATCGCAGAAAAATATTCAGAGCAACTCGGTAAGGGCAATGTACACATTGTAGCTATCGGTAAAAAAGTTCAGGATTTTTATGAGAAGCGAAAATTTACAGTCATTGGTAATAACAATGAATTATTCAGTGACCTGAGTTTCGAAAATACTTCTAAGATCACTGAATCTGTAATGACTGCTTTTGCTAAGGGTGATTACGACAGGGTTGAACTGGTTTATAATCAATTCAGAAATGCTGCTGTTCAGATCCTTACAACCGAGCAATTATTGCCTGTACCTAAATCGGATAACCTCACTGCGAAAACAACACAGGTTGATTATATACTCGAGCCTTCACAGGAAGAGATCGTTGAACTACTGATCCCTAAGTCAATCAAAACCCAGGTTTATAAAGCTGTTCTTGATTCGCATGCTTCCGAGCATGGTGCACGTATGACTGCAATGGATAAGGCAACTGAAAATGCGGGTGACTTGTTGAAAGCGTTAAAACTTTCATACAACCAGGCCAGACAAGCAGCTATTACAACTGAATTGACAGAGATCGTAAGTGGTGCAGCTGCTTTATCTAATGGCTAACATTTAGCAGATTCAGTTTTGAACTGTAAAATAGATTTGTAAATTTAAACTTTCTCAATATAAGGAAATGGAAGACACATCAAACAACAATAACTCTACCGCTGAAGCTAACGATCCTTCACATTATACCACAATTACAGTGGGTATAGTAATTGGTCTAATCGGTATCTTTTTACGTTTTACCGGTTCTTGGCCTATGATTGACATGGTGTCGAACATTATTTGGGTCGTTGGAATTGTAATCTGCTTAAGATCAGTTTTAAGAATATTAAAATAATTATTGTCTTAAGGTGAAGGGCTCATATCCTAGCGGTTATGGGCCTTTTTTTATTTTGCGACGATCAGACTTTTTAATTTAGAATCTGTTTTTAGTTTTCTTAATGCTGCTTCATAGGCTAACCAGTATATTTCTTCAGTTTTTCTTACATCAAATACACTGGTTGCACCCATACCGTGCGGCTCGATAATTACATCACAATATTCTGCTTTAACTGCCATATCCGAATTGATCGACATGATAATTGACCGTTCTACCAGCCTGCGATAACTTTCTATTCGGTCTGTTTCAGGAAGATGATTACAGGATGAACCGATAATAAAATCGCATTCCGATCGTATTGGCTCAACCGGGAAGTTATTTAAAATGCCACCGTCGATATAAATTTTACCGCCGATATGTATTGGTTTGAAAAACACAGGTATCGCGCTCGACGCCAAAATAGGATTGATTAATTCACCGGAACGGAAATAGGCTACTTTACATTCATTAAAATTTGTAGCGGTAATTACCGTAGGAATTTTCAGCCCTTCAAATGAATCATGTGGAAGATATTCCAGTAAAAGAGTTCTGATTTTATCAAGTGACATTAGTCCTTTAGCCCCGAAAGCAGGTCTGATGTATTTATAAAGATGGGTCTTCATAAAGACCTTGAGAATTTCGGCAGGTTCAATGCCCTGAGCGAAGAGTGCCCCAACAATGGAGCCTGCACTGGTTCCGCTGATCCTGTCAAATTTAATCCCAGCTTCTGTAAGTGCCTGCAAAACACCTAAATGTGCTACACCGCGTATTCCACCTCCGGATAGTACCAGACCTATTTTCATCAAAATATAATTATTCGTTACTATTTATTTTTTAAATGGCACTCATGCTTGCTTCGCAGGTTGTTTTTTAATGGTTATGAAGCCCGCCTGGCTGACACCAGTCGGACAGGCTTGCATGATCTTATTCATTCCGGTTTGTGAGTGGTAAGCTCATGCAGCTTTCATTTCCTTATTCTATTAATCTCTCGGTTTGTATTTTGATCCGGAAAGAATTTTTTGTGCATCCTTTTCAAGCATAAGCTGCTGTAAACTAATATCTGGATTCTTTTCCATGTATTGTCTGACGATCTGCCAACCGGTCCATACTCCTAGTTTTGGAGCCGAAGAGGAGTTTTCACCAATCCCTGGAGTGAAAGGTGCCTCAGCAAGGTATTTCTGAATTTTCAGATAATCACTTTCGAAAAGGAGTTCATTATCCAGAAAATATGCCCAAATTCCGGCTTCATAATCTTTGCACCACTGGAGTTGTTCTGTCGTATACCCAATTTTCAGAATTTCAGGAATATCAGGTAAGACTGAATCCATGAAGTATAGAATTTTGCCATTGTAGATCATTTTTGAGATCAAATTTCGATCTGCATCATTTTCAGGAAACATCTCTTCACGGATGAAGGCCTCAATTACACGCGGGCCTATATTCTCCGGACTGAATCTTCTGGAAATGTATTGAGGAATGCTCTGTCTTATAGCCGGATAAAAGCGGTCTCCATTCTTTCCCAGAAACATGTCGAGGCCAATTCCGATATAATCATTTCCTATGGGTGTTTGTACTGCAAATCCTGAAATAAAGCTGATCAGACGGGGAAATTTCTGCCTGGGATAATAGTAGCGGATATACCGGAATGCCTGATCCAATTCTTTCTGCTGTTTTTTCAGATCAGGGAATGATTGAGCAACAGTTGACCGAAGTTCCAGGTAATCCTTATTTCCAAGTATCGTACGGAGATTGCTATAATAAGTCGTATCCCCGGTATAACCGGCGCTGATCATCTTTTCCATATAATCATCGTAGAACCAGGTATATTTTTTTCTGAGGTAAGGAGCTTTTATGGCAATAGAATCAGGATTTACATCATTGAGTTCCTGATCGAACCGTTCAATAGGAATACTGACTTTGATCTTGCTGATATCCGGCGACTTTTTGTTATTACAGGAAAGAGCTGTAAGGCATGTAAAAAAAAACAGGTAAATTTGGAGGTGTCTCATGGATACGAATTATCTGCTAAATTAAATAAATGCTTATGAAAAATTTACGGTCCTGCTTCTAAAATAGGCCGGGAAAAATTCATAGCTTTTCATATTAAGGAATTACAGGATGAAGATTGCGCTAGCTCAGCTAAATTACATTATTGGCGACTTTGAACATAATACACAGAAAATAATAGAGACTATTCAGGAGGCAAAGGATAAGGGTGCTGATCTGGTAGTTTTTGCAGAGTTGTCTGTTTGTGGTTATTCACCAAGGGATTTCCTTGAATTTTCTGAGTTCATAGAACTATCCGAGCAATCAGCAAGGAAAATAGCTGCTGCCTGTACGGATATTGCCTGTATCCTGGGATTGCCAACTCCAAATCCTAAAGTCGAAGGGAAGGATCTTTACAATTCAGCATGGTTCATTGAGAATACAGAGGTTAAGGCAATTGTGAACAAGGCCTTATTGCCCAATTATGATGTTTTTGATGAATACCGTTATTTCGAACCCTCTGTAGATTTCGGCTGTGTCGATTTTATGGGGCATAAAATTGCTTTGACAATCTGTGAAGATCTGTGGAATATCAATGATAATCCGATGTACACAATTTGTCCTATGGACGAACTTATCAAAGAGCAGCCTGATCTGATGATAAATATTGCCGCTTCTCCTTTTGCCTATAATCATGATGAAGAAAGGGTACGGATACTAGGCGATAATTGCCGGAAATACAAATTGCCTCTGTTCTATGTAAATCAGGTTGGAGCGCAGACTGAAATTATTTTCGATGGTGGCTCATTGGTTTTCGATGATTCAGGAATGCTTCTGGATGAAATGGCCTATTTCTCTGAAGACCTTAAGATATATGAGTTTGAAGACAAAAAGGTGAAGGGCCTGGAACCCAAAGTTCATGATGCCCAAAACGATATTCATCAGGTTCATGATGCGTTAATACTCGGAATTAGGGATTATTTTCAGAAATCGGGGTTCAGCAAAGCCATTCTCGGACTTTCGGGTGGGATAGATTCTGCCCTGGTATGTGCATTAGCCTCCGAGGCTCTTGGACCTGAAAATGTGATGGCAGTATTGATGCCATCAGAGTTTTCTACCGATCATTCTATACAGGATGCTTTGGATCTGGTTAAGAATTTGGGGTGTAAACATGAAATCATACCGATCAGGGAGGCTGCCTCAGCATTCGAAAATATGATGAAGCCGGTATTTAAAGATCTGCCTTTTAATGTTGCTGAGGAGAATATTCAGGCAAGGAGCAGGGCAATTATTGTTATGGCGATGTCGAATAAGTTTGGCTATATCCTGCTCAATACTTCCAATAAGAGTGAATGTGCTGTAGGCTATGGCACCCTATACGGAGATATGGCGGGAGCTATTGGGGTACTTGGGGATGTTTATAAAACACAGGTATATAAATTGTCCAATTATATTAACCGTGAAATGGAAATTATTCCAATGAACAGTATTATAAAACCACCCTCAGCCGAACTGCGTCCCGGACAAAAAGATTCAGATTCACTTCCAGAGTATGATATTCTGGATGCGATATTATTTCAATACATCGAACTTAAAAAGAGTTCTTCAGCCATAATTGAACAAGGGTTTGATGAAAGCCTTGTAAAAAAGGTACTCCGCATGGTTAATGTTGCCGAATTTAAAAGAAACCAGGCTCCACCAATATTAAGGGTGTCACCTAAAGCTTTTGGGATGGGCAGGAGGCTTCCGATTGTAGGGAAATACCTAAGTTAATTGAGAGTTGAGAGTTGAGAATTGACAAATGATAGCTTAGGGTTAAGAGTGAGCTACTGCCCTTTCAATAGGATACAAAAGCTTTAACAGAGCCTGTCATCCAGAGGAGCTGATGAATTTTGAATTACGCTGGAAATTCATGCGACGAAGGATCTCAGCCATATATGCAGAAAATTTATCCATTATTTTGAGGATTCATCAAATAAAAAAAACCTCCACAAAGGAGGTTTTTTTATTTGTAAAAATGGGGTTTACCTTATATTAATTATTAGGTTTTACTTTTATACTGTCGCCATCTATTTTGATCTTGCCATCTTCATCTTTCAGCTTCATCTCGTCACCGTCAATTTTGACCTTAGTGCCATCTTCGTATTTGATTTTGATCTTATCGCCATCACGTTTAACCTTTGTTTCATCAAGCATCCATTTACCATCTGCCTGCATAATCGCATGATTAACAACCAAACCCGTTTGAAACAAAGTATCACCCGCGTTATTGGTATAGAACTCTACAGGAACTCTTTCAATACTGTCCATTGCCCATCCTGTTGTCGGATCCATAATGATATAAACTGTTTTTCCTGTACTCAGATTTGTATAATTACCGGGAACAACTCTGGCTTCAGCCTCAGTATACTCAGACTCAGTAGCCATCGTTGAATCGCCATCCATATCGTTCTTCTTATCGCTGTTACAGCCTATAAAAGCTGAACTTATAATTACAGCAAATAGCATTGATTTAATATTTTTCATGTTTTTTAGTTTTAAATAGCTTAATGATTTGAAAGCAATATGGAGTGTTTTGTTTATCAGAAATTGAATGTTCTTCAACCCTGCGTAGCAAAAAATTCTGTTGTAATGCCCTCTTGATTTTTATATATGAAATTTAATTTTTTTGTTTTGTGACAACTCCGTCTTCAATTTTAGTTTTTGAATCCCCGTCTTTGATTTTTACATCGCCATCCTCGTCAATTTTCTTTTTGTAGTCACCATCTTTGATCTTTATATCACCATCACCTTCAACTTTGATCTTGTAATCACCATCTTTAATTTTATAGTCATCACCATCAACCTTTTTCTTATAATCGTCATATTTGATCTTTACCTCTTCATCGTCAACTTTAACCTTGGTTTCATCAACATCATAATAGCCTCCTTCAGAAGCAATGAGTTTATCGTTGACAACGATGCCGGTAGTGAAGATGGTGTCCTTATTGTTATTGACGTATAGATAGACCGGCTTTCTGGTTTCACTATTGATGGCATAGCCAGTTTCCGGGTCTGCAATAACCATAATGGAATCGCCAGTATTGAGATCTACATAAGTTCCGGGTTCAACTTTGCCTCCATTGTTACAGGATGCGAGAGCCAGTAAGGATACTGCGCTCATTAATTTAATAGAAGTTTTCATAGTCATTTTTAGTTTATAATGGGTTAACAATCAATCTGATAAAAGTTTTAAAAAATAAAACCGGGTAATTAAGAATTCAGACTGAAGTTTGAGAATGAAAAATTTCATATTTCTCATTCTCTATTCCCATTATTAAAAATGCCTATATCATCGTTGCACGTACACGTTCAAGCAGGGCTTTGGTTTTAAGGATACCTTCATATTCTCCCAATTGCTCCCCTTCGTATTCAATCCCCACATAGCCTTTAAAACCTGAATCCTTAACAATTTTAAGCATTCTATTATAGTCGGTTTCGATGCAATTACCTTGTGCATCGAAGTCCATAGATTTTGCACTTACTGCTTTGGCATAAGCCATCATTTCATAAGTACCTTTATATTTATCATATTCTTCAATACATTTGTTCTTACTGTCGCGAGTGAGGCAAAAGTTATTAAAGTCTGGTAGGGTACCTACATTTTTCATGCCAACATTCTTCATTACAGTCGAAAGCCAGTACCCATTCGAGCTATATCCTCCATGGTTTTCAACGATGACATTGATATTCTCTTTTACAGCATACTCACCTAAAAGTCCGAGACCCTCAATAGCTGCCTTCTGTACATCTTCTGCACTTCCAACACCATAAGCATTCACCCGGATAGAGCTGCAGCCCAGATATTTGGCAGCTTCTACCCACTTTTTATGATTATCTACTGCCTGTGTGCGTTTTGTGGTATCGAGTTCTCCTAAATTGCCTTCTCCATCACACATGATCAGATGATTCTTTACTCCATTATCAGAGCAGCGTTTCAGTAATTCATTAAGGTATGCGGTGTCTTTTGCCTTATCCTTAAAGAAGGTGTTTACATATTCCACTGCACTGATACCAAATTCTTTTTTTGTTATCACCGGAAAATCCAGATTGTCTATTTTTTTGCTGCGAAGTGTTCTGTGCAATGACCACTGAGCCAGAGAGATCTCAAAAAATGAGTTTTTTATATCTGCTGCGTTTGAATGATTACGCGGGTTCATTTTCCCTGAACATGAATAAAATGCAGAGGGCAAAATTGCAATTCCTGCAAGGCCTGTGACCTGTTGTATGAATTTACGGCGGTTGTTAGACATGTATCTTTTTTTAATTGGTGAATTTTGAATTTACAATAAATAAAATTATAGTGAAAATTTAAGGAGTTTATATTTAGGGGTCAATAATCGAATCCTGTTTTAAATGCCTGAATTAATCATTTATCATAGAACCGTCAGATGCTTGTAACAAAGCTGCAAATTGAAAATTTTACCCTTCAAAATGTGTTCCTTTGTGTAGTGAATTAATGAATTATGAAGGTTCTGTGGTCCTAATATAAAGCGCGAACCTGAATAAGATCTGGTTTTTAGTTTAGTTTTAGTTTAGTGAGATCCGTTCTGAAAAGGACGGATCTTTCTTTTTAAAACCCTTTAGTTTTTTCGCTTTTTAAACAGTGCTATTATTAAAATAAAGGCAAAAACCCCACTTCCTATTGATCCGCCTCTGGCTATATAATCACCATTCCTGACATAAAAACTTAGCTCTTCATTCAGATTAATATCCTGTTTAAGAGCCCCCTGAACCCACCATTCAGTTTGCTGAACAATATCCCCACGCTGGTTGATGAATGCAGAAATACCCGTATTTGCCGATCTTGCCACCCATCTTCTGGTTTCAATTGCTCTGAGTTTAGCATAGTGCAGGTGCTGATCTTTGCCCGAAGTGTTTCCCCACCAGCCATCATTGGTTATGATCGCAATGAATTGCGCGTCTTTTTTGATATAGTCGGCTACATACTCGCCCCAAATTGATTCATAGCATATCACAGGAGCAGAGCCGATTCCGCTTTGGGAATAGAATACCGAAGGTTCATCCTGCTTTCCATAGCTCCCTGTAGCTCCACCAAATGCGGCAAAAGCAGGTTTTAAGAAGGATAATGCATTCGAAAAGGGGGTTTGTTCTACACCCGGAACCAGCTTGGATTTATGATAGAATTGAAGGGTTCCTGAATTTTCTATAGATACTGCAGCATTGAACACATCAAAATAGATTCCGCTGTTTCTGTTGTACCGTGCAGTCACTGTTTCAGCTGAATCATAAATGGCAAAACTCTCAATCCCTGAGATCAGGTTTGAATTCTTGTACTTATTCAGAAAATTCTGAATTGTTTTAAAGCTTTCATCTTCCCTGAATGTTTTCTCTTCTGTACCCTGTGATAGCGCAGTTTCCGGCCAGATGAAGTATTCGGTATTGCTTTGCCCTAATGAATCCGAAAGATGAATCAAACGATTGATTTGCTCGGAAGGTGGCATACTTCCGAATTTTTTATATGGATCAATGTTAGGTTGAACGACTACAATATTCGCCGGATTTGATTTTTCAGTATTGCTGAAATAAAAAAATAGTGAAATTAATACCGGTAATGTGACCAGCATTAATGTTGGTAAAATCAACCGGATTTTATTCATTTTTAGAGTGCCTGCCTTTAAGGCCAGCCAGATCTCAAAAAATAAAATATTGGAAAGGAGAACCCACAGCGTACCACCATAAACACCGGTATACTCATACCATTGAACCAATTGATGAGTAGCTGCGAAACCATTTCCGAGGTTCATCCATGGGAATGCGAGGTCCCAGCTTTGATGCAGGTATTCGTAGCCAATCCAGAAACAGATCAGTCCGGTATAAGCCCATACTTTTGAAGCGATTAATCTCAGTCTATAATAAAGCCAGAATGCAATAGTCATTAAAACTGCCCCCAAACCAAAGGGAATCAGTGAAATCAGAGCAGCCACCCAGGTAGGCATTGCCGAATCCAGTGAATTGAAGACCCAGTAAATACTGGCGGTATTCCATGCAAAAAAGCAAAGAAAGGCAGTCCTGAAAATCAATTTCCCTTTCTGCTTAGCATGGACCCCAATGATATTTTCTGTCGCCAGTAATACAGGAACAAGTGCTATCAGAAGAATTGGGGAGCTGAATGGAATCGGTGGCCAGGCGAACCAAAGTAAGAATGCGCTTAAAAGTGCAAGCTGATAATTTCTTTTCATCAAAGTCTGGCTAAGATTTCGGCTTTTTTATTTTCATACTCTTCCTGACTGATCAGTTGTTTTTCGTACAGTGTTTTTAACTTCTGCAGCTTTTGGGTTAGTTCATCTTCGGGTTCTGTTGCTTTTACCTCTGTAATTGCCGGAGTAATCTGATCTTCAATTTCTATGTATGATGCGTAGTCATCCCCAAGGTTCTCATTCTGCAACACACTTATTTTCTCATCAAATCCTGGTATGGTCTTTACTTTTTCCAATTGTTCATTGCAGAACTGATAGAGTTTGCGTGCCTGAACTTTTGGAATAAAATCTATGGCAATGTTTTCACCTCTTTGTGGGATGGTAATAAACTTTGAGCCAAAGAACTCTTCTTTGAATGAAACCTCTTTAACTTCAGCCCAGGGGAAAGTTTTATAAGCCGTGGTAAGGCCCAGATTTTCAGGTATACAAAATACAATACGTTTATTCGTCACTGCTATGCAATCGGGAATCAGGGTCACAGCAGGTCTTTTTTGTATTGCCAGATAGATAACGGCCTCTCCTGAAGTAAGCATATCCCGTAGTTTCCCCAAAACTTTTTCTGCGGTTCTTGGGTCCTGATCATCTGTTAAATATTGTTCAATTAACATAATCTAGTTTTTAATAAGTATATATTTTATTTGCCTGCTACACAAATAACGATCTCACCCTTTAAGGTATGAGTTTCAAAATGTTCTTTTATATGTTCAAGACTGCCTCTCACGGTTTCTTCAAACATCTTGGTTAATTCTCTGGAAACAGATGCCTGACGATCCGATCCAAAATATTGGGCAAACTCTTCCAATGTTTTTAAAAGGCGATGTGGCGATTCATAGAATATCATCGTACGGCTTTCATTTACCAGTTCCTTCATCCGGGTTTGCCTGCCTTTTTTTACCGGCAGGAAGCCTTCAAAAGTGAAACGATCGGCAGCCAGACCTGAATTAACCAGGGCAGGAACAAATGCAGTAGCACCCGGCAGGCATTCTATTGCCAGATCATTGCGGATAGCTTCGCGAACAAGTAAAAATCCCGGATCGGAGATTGCCGGAGTACCTGCATCAGAAATTAATGCGATTTGTTTACCCTCTTTAAGGAAGCGAATTACCTCGGTTACCGACTTATGCTCATTATGCTGATGATGCGAAAATAATTTCTTGTCTATCCCAAAATGCTTCAGCAGAGGTGCGCTGGTGCGGGTATCTTCTGCAAGGATCAGATCTACTTCCTTCAGAATGCGAACTGCCCTGAAGCTCATGTCTTCGAGATTGCCGATCGGTGTAGGTACAAGATAAAGTTTGCCGCTCATTATTTCTTTTCTTATTCGGGTACTCATTCAGGAAAAACTCCAAAATCAAAGCCCAAACTCCAAACTGTTTATATCTTTGTCTAAAATTATTAAAGATGCTGCAAGTTAGTTATATCCGCGAAAATAGGGAGGAAGTTTTAAATCGTTTATCCGTCAGGAATTTTAAAAATCCTGAACTGGTTGATCAGATCATAAAGCTTGATGATGACCGTCGTCAGACGCAAACTCTTTTGGATTCAATTGCTGCTGAGGCTAATGCCGCTGCAAAAAAGGTTGGTGAACTGATGCGTCAGGGTTTAAAAGCAGAGGCTGAAGCAATAAAGACACAGACAACAACATTCAAAGAACAAACACGTACCCTTGGGGATAAACTGTCTGCCATTGAAATTCTTTTGCAGGCTGAGTTGGTGCTTTTGCCTAATTTGCCTCATCAATCGGTACCCAAAGGCTTCGGAGCCGATGACAATCAGGTTGCATCAGAACATGGACTGATTCCTCAGCTCATGCAGGGTGCCTTACCTCATTGGGAACTAGCCGCAAAGTATGATATCATAGATTTTGAGCTGGGCAACAAAATTGCCGGTGCCGGTTTTCCGGTTTATAAGGGAAAGGGTGCTAAACTACAGCGTGCGCTGATTAATTTCTTTCTCGATAATGCAGATGCTGCAGGTTACCGCGAGATGCAGCCACCAATTGTTGTGAATGAGGCCTCAGGTTTTGGTACCGGGCAACTTCCTGATAAGGAAGGTCAGATGTATCACATCACCGGCGATAATCTTTATCTGATTCCTACTGCCGAGGTTCCGGTCACAAATCTATACCGCGATGTGATCTTGAAAGAGGAGGAATTACCAATAAAAAATTGCGCATATACCCCATGTTTCCGCCGTGAAGCAGGCTCTTATGGCGCTCATGTTCGCGGATTAAACCGTCTTCATCAGTTCGATAAGGTTGAGATTGTACAAGTTGTGCATCCTGATCACTCTTATGATGTATTGGAAGATATGAGCAATTATGTTCAATCCTTATTGAAAAAACTTGAATTGCCATACCGTGTACTTAGCTTATGTGGTGGTGATATGGGCTTCACATCTGCAAAAACTTATGATATGGAAGTTTGGTGTGCTGCCCAGGCACGCTGGCTGGAAGTTTCTTCAGTTTCCAATTTTGAAACATATCAGAGTAACCGCCTGAAACTGCGTTATAAGA
Source organism: uncultured Sphingobacterium sp. (assembly GCA_964367725.1). GTDB lineage: Bacteria > Bacteroidota > Bacteroidia > Sphingobacteriales > Sphingobacteriaceae > Daejeonella. Next base: position 27,461 of record CAYJAM010000001.1, read on the forward strand.
GCGGTGACGGCAAGCCTCAGCTTGCTCACACCTTAAATGGAAGTGCACTGGCATTACCGCGTATCGTGGCTTCTCTACTGGAAAATAATCAGGATGAAAAGGGTATAAAAATTCCGGCTGCTCTGGTTCCTTATACAGGTTTCGATTATATCAGCTAAGCTTTTAATAGGATATGTTCCCCTGTGGTCGGTGTTCTCACCGTACCAAGCACGATCATATCATTGGTCGGTGATAACACCAACCACAGGGAATAAACTTAGCTCAGCAATATTTTATATCTCCTCAGGTTAATTTAAAATAGGTCAATCATCAGTTCCAGGATTTTCCACATCAGCCAGACAAAAATCAGAATGAAGATAATAAGGAAGATTACTATCCAGAGTAGCGTGCCTTTGCCACTGCCCTGATGTTTTCCTTCCTCATAGTATTCTTTCAGGAGACGGATGTTTCTTGAGTTTGATTTATATGCAAAGTCAAATACCTGGCCAATGATTGGGATGGCACCAATGGTTGAGTCCAGAATGACATTCAGAAACATCAGAATGAGAACTTTCCGGCTGAGGCCATGCCTTGCCATGGTAAGTATCAACACAATCGAAACTGCAAAACCCGAAATATCCCCCAAAACCGGAATTAAATTTAAGAGGGGGTCGATGCCAAATCTGAAATTCGTTCCCGGAATCCGAAATTTTTCATCCATAAGGTAAGAAACACGTTCTGCCCAGTTCAATTTTGGACTCAGCTTTTTTTGCATAAGAAATAGTTTAGTTTATTAATCCAGATGGCTATCCAAATTAGTGCCATTTTTATCAATATAAATAAGTTTTTGAACCAAAATCTTATTTGGTATCTGGTTTTTAATTTTTTATCTTAGAAACAAATTAGGTTATTTATGAATATCAAGAAAATACTGATAGCAAACAGGGGAGAGATTGCCATCAGGATTAGTCGCGCCTGTAATGAATTGAATATACAGACTGCGGCTATTTATACTTACGAAGATCGTTATTCTCTTCATCGTTACAAGGCGGATGAAGCCTATCAGATTGGAGAGGATAATGACCCTTTAAAACCCTACCTTGATATTCAGGCCATTATTGAGATGGCTAAATACTGTAAAGCTGATGCAATCCACCCCGGATATGGCTTTTTATCAGAAAATCCTGAGTTTGCCTTACAGTGCGCTGAAAATGGAATTATTTTTATCGGGCCAAGGCCTGATGTGATGATTGCCCTGGGCGATAAAATTACTGCAAAGACTGTTGCTAAAAATGCACAAATCCCTATCATTGAAAGCAACGAACCAGACCTGATCAGCCTTGAAATTGCACTTTCGGAAGCTGAACGCATCGGTTTCCCTATGATTTTAAAGGCAGCTTCGGGTGGTGGTGGACGTGGTATGCGGGTTGTCAGGACAGAAGAAGAACTGAAGAAAGCCTTCCCGGAAGCCAAAAGTGAGGCTAAGAATGCCTTTGGTGATGATACTGTTTTCCTTGAGAAATTCATTGAGCGCCCGCGACATATTGAAGTTCAGATCGTTGCTGATAGCCATCAGAATGTGATGCACCTGTATGAGCGAGACTGTTCGGTTCAAAGACGTTTCCAGAAGGTTGTAGAGGTAGCACCTTCCTTGAATTTGAAGGATGAGACCCGCGAGAAATTATATCACTATGCTGTAAGCATCGCGAAAGCTGTTAATTACAATAATGTTGGAACAGTTGAGTTCCTTGTCGATTCAGATGAGCACATCTATTTCATTGAAGTTAATCCGAGGATACAGGTAGAGCACACTGTTACAGAAATGATCACCGGTATAGATCTGATCAAAACCCAGATTTATATTGCTGATGGTTATAAACTATCAAGTCCGGAGATCGGCCTTCCGGATCAGGCTCATGTCATGAAGAATGGTTTTGCGATGCAATGCCGTATCACCACTGAGGATCCATCAAACGGATTTAAGCCTGATTATGGAACACTGATCACCTACCGTAACGCAACTGGTTTTGGGGTGCGTTTGGATGAGGGAAGTACCTATCCGGGAATGAAGATCAGTCCGTTTTTTGATTCCATGCTGGTTAAAGTAAGCACTCAGGGTGCGACTTTAGTTGATGCAGCACGTAAAATGAACCGTGCATTGCGTGAATTCAGGATCAGGGGTGTAAAAAATAATATTCAGTTCCTCGAGAATCTGATCAATCATCCTGTTTTTGTTGAAGGCAAGGCTACCGTTAATTTTATACAGGAATATCCTGAATTGTTTGCCATTACCACCGGACTTGACCGTGGAACACGTGTTCTGTCCTTCCTTGGTGATATTTCCCTGAACGGAAATCCCGATGTAAAAAACTTTGATCCGAAAGTACGCCTTGAAAAACCACCTATTCCAGAGTTTGATCATATGGCCCCTTATCCAAAGGGTACCAAAGATATGCTTACTGAATTGGGTGCTGAAGGATTTTGTACCTGGCTGAAGAACGAGAAGAAGATCTATTATACCGATACAACTTTCCGGGATGGCCATCAGTCATTGCTGGCTACCCGTATGCGTACCTATGATATGCTAAAGGTTGCCGAAGCTTATGCTAAAGATCATCCGCAAACCTTTAGTATGGAAGCCTGGGGCGGTGCAACTTTTGATGTATGCCTGAGGTTCCTTCATGAAGATCCGTGGATCAGATTACAGAAGCTGAGGGCCGCAATGCCTAATATCCTGATTCAGATGCTGATCAGGGGTTGTAATGGTGTTGGATATTCAGCCTATCCGGATAACCTTGTGGAATCATTTGTTCAGAAAAGCTGGGAGAATGGCGTGGATGTATTCCGGATATTCGATTCCCTGAACTGGATGGAAAATATTGCACCATGTATCGATATGGTACGCAAAACTGGAGGAATTGCGGAAGGTGCATTATGTTATACCGGAGATATTCTGGATCCAAAACGCACCAAGTATAACCTTGACTATTATTTACGCCTGGCCAAAGATCTTGAAAATGCGGGATCACATATTCTGGGTGTTAAAGACATGTCGGGTTTGCTGAAACCATACGCAGCCAAAGTATTAATTGAGGCATTAAAGGATACGGTTAAGATTCCAATCCACCTTCATACCCACGATACGTCCTCATTGCAATCGGCAACCTATATGCAGGCTATTGATGCAGGAGTAGATGTAGTGGATTGTGCTTTGGGCGCATTATCAGGTATGACCTCTCAGCCAAATTTCAACTCTATCGTTGAAATGATGCGTTTTCATGAGCGTGAGAACCCTTACAATGTTAAATCGTTGAATCAGTTCAGTAATTACTGGGAGAGTGTCCGCGATTATTATCATCCTTTTGAATCCGGCATGAAATCCAGCTCAGCTGAAGTATATCAGCATGAAATTCCGGGCGGCCAGTATTCCAATCTGAAACCTCAGGCAATTGCTTTAGGTCTGGGAGATAAGTTTGAAGAGATCAAGGAGCGTTATGCCGATGTAAATGAGATGTTTGGTGATATCGTTAAGGTTACACCAAGCTCAAAAGTCGTTGGTGATCTTGCTCAGTATATGGTTGCAAACAATATCAGTAAAGAAGATATATTTACAAAGGGAGATCAGATCTCTTTCCCTGAATCTGTTGTTTCTTATTTTATGGGAGAACTTGGACAGCCTGAAGGGGGATTCCCTAAGGAGCTACAGCGGATTATTCTTAAAGGTAAGATACCTCTAACCGAGCGTGCAGGTAAACATATTCCTGCCCTGGATCTGGAGCAGGATTTTAAAGATTTTAAGAAGAAGTTCGGTGAGGATCTTCCATACACAACCTACCTTTCTTATAAGTTCTATCCTAAAGTGACCGAAGATTACCTGCTTATGTTCAGGAAATATGGTGATGTGGATGTTGTTCCGACTAAGTATTTCCTTTACGGGATGAAGCCGGGCGAGGAAACTACAGTGCAAATAGCCCCGGGTAAAACCCTGCTTGTCAGGCTTCAGTCTATTGGCCCAGCGGATGATAAGGGAATGCGGACAGCCTTCTTTAAATTAAATGGGCAGACCAGGAATATTGAAGTTCAGGACAGGTCGATTAAGGTGATACGCCAGGAGAACAGAAAGGCTGATAAGGATAATGAACGTCATGTTGCTTCACCTTTACAGGGCATGCTTTCCAAAGTTTTTGTTAAAAAGGGGGATGAAGTGAAGAAAAATCAGCCTTTGTTTATGGTCGAGGCCATGAAAATGGAAACCAATATTGCAGCAAATAATGATGGTATTGTTGGAGATATTATTTTAACCCCGGGCACATTGGTAAATACGGATGATTTGGTGCTGGAGATAGCAGGGAATTAGATGTGAGATATGAGATGTGAGATGTGAGATGAAGTTCATCCTGCCTCGGGATGACAGAGAGTGGAGAATGACTATTAATTTGACATTTAGCGGCACATCCCTGGCAACCGGCAACAGATAACAGACAACTCATTATCCCATTTTCTTTCCAACAATCTGGTGCAGACTTTCAAAAACCAGTTTCCCCATCGTATCACAGCTTTTGAAAGCTGGGTTCTTATGGTAGGATGCAAGTTCTTTGCCTAGCTGTATGACTTTTTCTTCCGGTGCTATGGTATCAGTATTCATAACTTCGAACAGATCCTGCAGCCGGTAGTATCCTGAGCGGAAACGGTTAGCAATCAGACTTCTTTCTTCTTCCTGGTACTGCCGCATGGTAGTTAGATCCATATGCTGCATCCCAAGCTGAACCAGGGCCAGATTTTCCTTGAAATAATGCGGAAGGTACATTTTTAGTCTCCCTTCATAGGATTGTTGATCAAAGTCGATTGCCCTGAAACGGTATTGATTGCCTTCAATATCCGGAGTAATGTCAACGACGAAATTATAGGATCGCATATCCCCGAGCAACCTCACAAAACAGCGTTCATTGAATTTAACGAACTCCTTACAAATACGGATCTGATTAAATTTTGAGGTGTTTAGGCTTCGCTTAATAAATTCATCACCAGGAAGACCGGGAATATGCTCCTCTATGAGTGTATTCCCATCTGTCATATAAATTATCCGGTTAGGAGATAAAATATGCTCCAGTTCAAGTCCGTAGACACGCGATGCGTCCCCAACCTTGATGTAGAAATGATCATAGTTATCATTCAGACGATTGATGATCCGCACCCTGAAAGGTCTTGTATTGGCGAAAGTGCAGTAATCGATACGCGCTACTGAAAGGTGTTCCATCACAGCGGTATCACCATCTGTATTCATCAGGGCATAGATGTAAGTGAGATTCGGGAACAGTTCCTTCATCTCACTTTCATCGTAATATACTGTGTACCAGAGCGTATCACGCCCTTCCTTATCCCGGAGGGGTGTTTTCAGATTGAAGCGAAGCAGATCTGTGTACTGAACCGGAAGTTTTACCTCCCGGTCGTATTTTATAAGATAATCACGAAGCCCAGCCCTGATCGGGTAAAGAGTTTTTTTCTTTGAGGGGACAATACCTCTGGGCTCCTTTTGTACATGCATATTAGTTGACAGTTGATAGTTGACAATTGACAGTTGTCAGAGATGTAGTACTAAATTGTCAAATTAATAGTTCATTACCAAATCCATGTCATCCCTCTTCGCGAAGGGCGGATCAGTATGACATCCTCTTTAATTTAGAGTACAAACTTAAAATGATTACGATATTCATTGTCAACTGTCAATTGTCAACTATCAATTAAATTACTTTATTTCAAACACCGCTCTCATCTGGTAATTCAGCTTAATCTTTTTGAAATCAATATCGGGCATGGCGGCTTCAGTTGTAGCCATTGCATCAGATTTCATCATCATGTTTGCACGATACATTGGCTGAGGATAATACTCATTATTGATTTCCTGGATCTCCATTGCTCCACCCAAAGTTCCCCCAATGGAAGTAATCAGATATTCTGCTTTGTTTTTAGCAGCCTGAAGTGCTTTTATTTTCAGCTCTTTTTTCAGGGTTTCAATTTTAGAATAGTCGTAGCTCTCAATATTGCTGTATTCTATTCCTTTAGGATCGACTGCGCTCATAATTTCATTGAATTTAGTCAGATCAGTGACTTTAATACGGTATTGCTTGCGGGCCAAAAAATCAGGTGCTTTCTTCTTTTCCCACCAGTTATTATAGCTGGAGATATTGTTGATCGTAAAATTTTCCTGAGGAATGCCTGCTTTTAAAACTGCCGACTGTAACTGACGTTCAAGTTCTTCGATCTCAACTTTCTTCTTGTTATTTGAATCCCTGAAATATTCTTTCAATGACATTCCGATATAAATAATATCCGGTGTTACTTCAGCTTCTGCTGATCCGTTTACTTCAATTTTTCTTCGTGTGTCTATATTTTGGGAAAAGGCGCTTAAGCTGAATACACTTAAAAGAGCAATTGCTAATATGTTTTTCATGTTTCTTTGTTTAATTAAATCTATATGTATGAGATGAAAAATTCGTGCCAAATCCATAAGGAGAATTGAGAATTGAGAGTTGAGAGTTGAGAATTGGGATTGATTTTCAGCTAAAAATAAGTTATAAGCAATAAAAAAGGCCTTTTTAAGGCCTCGATTTTATTCTTCAATACTTTCATTATTTGGAAAGACTTCTTCTTCTTTTTCTTCTTTGAAATATCGTTTCTGGTAAATGAGTATCAGAATTACACCGACAGAAATTGCCGAGTCGGCTAAATTGAAAACCGGACGGAAGAAAATAAATTCTTCACCTGCCCAGAAAGGGAACCATTGCGGATAGATGCCCTGCAGTATCGGAATATAAAACATATCAACTACTTTACCATGGAACAGGCTTGAATAACCTCCTTCGGCAGGGAAAAGCACTGAAGGCTCATAATAGGAACTTTCATTGAATATGATACCATAGAAGGTAGAATCAATGATATTTCCCAGTGCTCCGGCAAATATCAGCGCAAGATTCATGATCAGTCCGCGGTGATACTTCTTTTTAATTAAATGAACCAGCCCATAACCAATCCCGCAAACGGCCACAATACGGAACAAGGATAAAGCAAGTTTTCCTGCTTCACCTCCAAACTCAATACCGAAAGCCATTCCATTGTTTTCGGTGAAATGTATAATCGCCCAGTTGCCAAATATTTTGTACTCCTGTCCTAAGGACATGTTAAGCTTAATCCAGAATTTTAAGGCCTGGTCGGCTAAAAGAATAAGAACAATTGCAACAAAGGGCTTGGTATAAGCTTTCATTTACGCCTGCTTCAATTTAGCTTCCATACTTAAAGTAGCATGCGGAACAGCACGTAAGCGTTCTTTCGGGATTAGTTTTCCGGTTTCTCTGCAAACGCCATAGGTTTTATTTTCAATACGAACCAATGCACTTTCGAGGTTATCAATGAACTTTCTCTGGCGTGCCGCTAACTGATTGATTGACTCCTTTTCAAGGGTCGCTGAACCATCTTCAAGAGTTTTATAGGTTCCAGCAGTATCATCAGTCCCGTTCATATTCGGATTGCTTAACGATTGCGTTAAGGCAGCTAATTCTTCTTTTGAGCTACGTAGTTTCTCAATTATGAGATCTTTAAATTCCTGTAATTCTGTATCGGAATATCTAGTTTTTTCGTGCTTATCCATTTCTATCCTTTATTTATTTGTATTATTAAATTCTTATCATCTATACTTACAGTCTCACCCGAATCAAGATCTGCCACAAGCTCCAATGAGTCAGCCAGAATTTCCGCGCAAATATAGCTTAAATTATTTTTGAGGGCTTCGGAAATATAAGGATGGTCTTTCACCCGTACCCTGATCTTATCTGTCACCTCAAAACCAAGTTCTTTTCTTAGATTCTGGATGCGGTTTACCAATTCTCTTGAAATCCCTTCCTGCTTCAATTCTTCTGTAAGTGTAACATCCAAAGCAACCGTTAAGTTTCCAAGGTTTGCCACCTGCCATCCCGGAACATCTTCGGCAAGAACTTCTGCATCTGCAAGATCAACCACATATGAAGTTCCCGGTATAGCAATACTGCCTTCATTTTCAAGGCGACTGATATCCTGTTGCGACATCGTGTTCAATGCTTCTGCCACCAGTTTCATATCCTTACCAACTTTCGGGCCTAAAGCTTTAAAATTTGGTTTTATTTTTTTGCTGATGATTCCGGAGGTATCGGTAATGTATTCGATACTCTTCAGATTTGTCTCAGAGAGGATAAGATCTTTTACTTTCTCAACCTTTGTTTTAAAGCTTTTGTCCAGTACCGGGATCATCGCTTTACTCAATGGCTGTCTTACATTGATACTTACCTTTTTACGAAGCGAGAGTATCAGTGAGGAGATATCCTGTGCAAGAGCCATGCGTTCTTCCAGGTCTTTGTCTACAAGTGCCTCATTATAAACCGGGAAGTCTGCCAGGTGAACTGAAATAACCTTTTCTTTTCCGCTTGCTTTGTTCAGGTCTATGAATAAACGATCACTAAAGAATGGCGCAACAGGCGACATTAATTTGGCAATGGTACTTAAACAGGTGTAAAGTGTCTGGTATGCCGAGATCTTGTCTTCGGTGTATTCACCTTTCCAGAATCTGCGGCGGCATAAACGCACGTACCAATTGCTCAAATGTTCGTCTACAAAATTCTGAATAGCCCGTGTAGCACGTGTTGGTTCAAAATCTGCGTAGTATTTATCTACCTCAAGACTCAGGGAATTCAATAAGGAAATGATCCAGCGGTCAATTTCAGGTCGGT
>CAYJAM010000002.1:0-33843 GCA_964367725.1 uncultured Sphingobacterium sp.
ATTTGAGAATACTAATTATCATTGCGAACGATGTGCTTTGTCATTGCGAGCGTAGCGCGGCAATCTTCCTTAAATAGGAGTCATATAGGGAGATTGCTTCGTCGTGCCTCCTCGCAATGACATAGAGAGGCAAATTGGGAGTCAGGCCTGAGAAATGAAGATTTAATAAACTCAAAACACGTAACTTTGTCACATGCTCAGATACCTCAGCGCAGATTTTATCTTCCCGGTTAGTTCTGAACCTGTTAAGGATGGGGTAGTTGTGCTGAATGAATCAGGGGAAATCATCGATCTTCTTGATCCAAAACGGAGTCCGGCAATATCCGGCACAATTGAGCATTATCAGGGTATCATCGTTCCCGGCTTTATAAATGCACACTGTCATCTGGAGCTTTCGCATTTGCAGGGTAAAATTCCAAAAGGTACCGGACTTATTCCTTTTCTCAAAGCTGTGATATCCCAAAGGACAGCAGAAGAAAATGAGGTGCTAACAGCCATGAAAACAAACGATCAAAGGATGTTTGATAATGGCATTGCAGCTGTTGGCGATATTTCCAATAATCAATTATCGAAGTCAATTAAACAAAACAGTAAAATATATTACCACACTTTCGTAGAATTACTTGGTTTTGATCCGGCGAAAGCAGAAATAGTATTTAATAAAGCGCTTGAACTGAAATCCGGTTTTGCACCCTTGTCTACATCCCTGGTGCCTCATGCGCCCTATTCCGTTTCCGAAAGACTATTTGGTCTGCTTCGTGAATACTCAGAAAGTCATGAAAACTTATGCAGTATGCACAATCAGGAAAGCCTTGCAGAAACTGATCTCTTCATGAATAGAAGCGGGGATTTTATTGATTTTTACAAGATGCTGGGTCTGAATTTACACTTTTTCGAAGCCAGGTTTCAAAGCTCCATCCAGAGTATTTTGCCTTTATTTTCAGCAAAGCAAAAAACCCTGCTGGTTCATAATACCTTTACAAGTTCTGATGATATAGCCACTGTTCAAGCTTCCGGAAAGGATGTTGTTTGGTGCTTTTGTCCGAATGCCAACCTGTATATCGAAGGGAGGCTGCCGGATATCGATCAGTTTCTTGCTCATGATCTTAAGATTACTCTTGGAACAGATAGTCTCGCTTCAAATGATAAACTTTGTATTTTATCTGAGCTGAAGGTAATTAAAGCGTACTTTCCAAAATTGCCTTTTTCTCAAACTATACGCTGGGCTACACTTAATGGAGCTGAGTTTTTGGGAATTGATAAACGTTTTGGTTCGATTGAGAAGGGGAAAGCTCCGGGATTAAATCTGATCGAAAATGTGAAAGGCCATGATTTAACCGCAAATTCAACAATTAAGAAGCTTATTTAAGACAATTTTAATGACCACTGCTTAATGGTCCTGATCTGATAGAAATGAACAGCATTAAGAAACTCTTCAATATCGAATACCCCATCATTCAGGGTGGGATGGTCTGGTGCAGCGGCTGGCGGCTGGCCTCGGCGGTTTCAATTGCCGGGGGACTTGGTTTGATTGGTGCGGGTTCTATGTACCCTGAAGTATTAAGGCAACATATTCAAAAATGCAGGTTTGCCACATCTAAACCATTTGGAGTAAATGTTCCATTGTTATATCCTGATATTGAAAAGATTATGGAAATAATTGTGGAGGAAAAGGTTGAAATTGTTTTCAGCTCTGCCGGCAACCCGGCACTTTGGACCCCATTCCTAAAAAGTAATAATGTCAAGGTTGTCCATGTTATAGCCAACAAGAAATTTGCAAGAAAGGCTGAGGAAAGTGGTGTTGATGCACTTGTTGCAGAGGGTTTTGAAGCAGGAGGGCATAACGGTCGGGAGGAAACAACAACTCTATGCCTTATTCCTGAGATATGCGATGCTGTTTCTGTACCTGTTATCGCTGCAGGTGGGATTGGAAGCGGCAGGGCTATGCTTGCTGCATTTGCGCTTGGAGCTGAAGGTGTGCAAATTGGTTCTTTATTTGCAGCATCAAGTGAATCTTCTGCACATCAAAACTTCAAAGAGGCTATAATTCAGGCAGCTGAGGGCGATACCAAACTAAGCATGAAATCATTGATGCCGGTTCGTTTGCTAAAAAATGATTTCTACAGAGCCGTTGAAAAGGCTGAGGCTGAAGGGGCTAATCGGGCCGAATTGATGGAATTATTAGGCCGGGGCCGCGCAAAAAAGGGAATGTTTGAAGGAGATATGAGTGAAGGGGAGCTGGAGATTGGACAAGTGGCTTCATATGTCCATAAAATAAAGCCATCAGCACAGATTCTTAATGAGGTATGGACTGAATTTATAACAGAAAAGGAACGCATTAGTAAATTAAGTTTTTAGAACAATTCAATGAAGCATCTTGATATTATTATCAGCGGAAAAGTGCAGGGTGTATTTTTCAGGTCAACGAGTAAGGCAGTTGCCGATCAGCTTGGAATAAAAGGCACGGCACGTAATCGGCCCGATGGAACCGTTTTTATAGAAGCTGAAGGGGATGATTTCTCTCTCGAACTCTTTCTTGAATTTTGCCATAAAGGCTCGGATAGGGCAGTTGTTGAAAATGTATCCTCCAGCGAAGCTGAATTGAAAAACTATGTTAATTTTGAAGTAGTAAAAAGATAATTTATACGATCTAATCTTATCTCTCATTGTCAGCCATTAAAAAATTTGCCGGTCAGACTGCCATTTATGGGATAAGTACAGTCATAGCCCGGTTTTTAAACTTTTTTCTTACCCCAATTTATGTTGGGCTTTACTCCCCAAAAGTTTACGGTATTTTTTCTGTGATGTACAGCTGGGCTTCCATGTTCAATGCTCTACTGGCATTCGGAATGGAAACCACCTATTTCAGGTACCTGAATAAATATGAGAAAGACAAGCAAAAAGTATATAACAATACTTTTTTTACGGTCTCATTGATTGCATTCACATTTCTGCTGTTCAGCTTTCTTTTTGTTAATGATATCGTGGCCTGGATGCAAAGAGGTACAGTTTATGATCCTGATTATGCCCGTTACATCAAATATTTTATTTACATCCTGGTTGCCGATGTACTGGCAGTAATTCCATTTGCGAAATTAAGGGCTGATGGCCGGTCAATACGCTATAGCATCATCAAATTCACTAATATTTTAACGTTCATCGGCTTAAACCTCCTCTTCATATTTGTTTTTCCAATGATCATAAAGGAAGGCTGGTTTGGTGCAGAATATTTAACCGACTGGTACAGAGAAGGTTGGGTAGGTTATGTGTTCATTTCCAACCTGATTGCCAGTCTGATAACTCTCCTGCTGCTTATGCCGGAGCTGTTGAAATTGACATTCAGCTATGATATTTCTTTATTGAAGGAAATGCTGGTTTATAGCTTACCTGTTTTGATTGCCAACATATCCTTCATTATCAATGAAAATATAGATAAGGTATTTCTGGGACAACTTTTACCTGCTGATATTGCCGAACAGGAGGTAGGAATTTATGCAGCCTGTTACAAGATTGCTGTATTTCTAAGCATCTTCATAAATGCTTTTCGGCTCGGGGCAGAGCCTTTCTTCTTTAGTCAGGCAAAGAATAAGAACGCTACCGAAACTTATGCCCGTATTATGGATTACTTTGTCATTGCCGTTTCCCTGATCTTTGTGTTCCTGGTTGCAAATATCGAGCTGCTTAAGTACTTTATTTATAAAAAGGACGCTGCTGAACAGGCGCTTTACTGGTCGGGTTTAAGGATAGTTCCCATCTTATTATTCGGTTATGTAAGTCTTGGTATCTATATCAATTTGTCCATCTGGTATAAATTATCCGATCAGACACGCTATGGATTATATATCTCAGGGATCGGTGCAATATTAACAATCATCCTAAATATAATTTTCATTCCGGAGTACAGTTATATGGCTTCTGCCTGGATCTCACTTACTGCCTATACTGTGATGATGATTCTTTCCTATATATGGGGTCAGCGAAATTACCCCATCCCATACAAGCTCAAAAAGAATATTATTTATCTTCTGGCTTCCATTTGTATTGTTTTTGTAGCATTTGTAGTATTTGATCGTAATCTGATCGTAGGAAATGCCTTGTTTCTTATATTTACAGTTACGATTCTCTTCACAGAAAGGAAGGAAATAAAGTTAATCCTCGGTGCAAAATGAATATCCGCATTATAAATAAATCATCCCATCAATTGCCGGCTTACGAAACTGCTGCGTCAGCGGGGATGGATCTCAGAGCCAATCTAACGGAAGCTATAATTTTAAAACCGATGGAGCGGAAGTTGGTTCCCAGCGGTTTGTTTATTGAATTGCCGGTTGGGTTTGAGGCACAGATAAGGCCCAGAAGCGGACTTGCATTGAAGCATGGTATCAGCATCCTGAATTCTCCTGGAACGATTGATGCTGATTACAGGGGAGAAATAAAAATCCTGCTAATTAATTTCTCTGATACTGATTTCGAAATTAATAATGGGGACCGCATTGCTCAAATGATTATTTCAAGGCACGAACAGGTAAGCTGGGAGCAGGTTGAAATATTAAGCGACACCGTTCGCGGAGCAGGTGGTTATGGTCATACCGGATTGTAATGACATGATTAAAAGGGGCATAGCTATATCGTTTTTTTTTCTTTGCGCAATTTCCGTATCTGCCCAGCGCAACCGGTCCGAAAAGACTGAACCTGTAATTGTTATTGGAAAGGCATTAAACCAGAGAGATAGTATTCGGGTTAAGGAATTATTTTTTGATGGACTGCAGGAAAAGCTCTCAATGAATTATGCCCAAGCGGCATCAAGTTTTTCAAAAGTTCTTGATTTGGATCCTGCAAATGATGCAGCGTTGTATGAGCTGGCGAATATCAGTTTTGCAGATAACAAACCGGAGGAAGCTGAAAGATTAATAAGAAAGGCTGTTACCGTAAGTCCTGAAAATGAGTGGTACTGGGTTTTGCTCTCTGATATTTATAAAAGAGTAAATAAAATTGATGATCTGGTTTTTGTGCTGGAAGAACTATCCAGGATATCACCAAAGAATGAGGCTTATTACTATGACAGGGCCAATGCCTTATTGATATTAAAACGAGTGGAGGATGCGGAGGATGCATATGATGAAATTGAAAAGCGATTTGGTTCTTCCGAAGATCTTGTTTCAGCGAGGCAGCGTATTCTTATGCAACAGGGTAAATCGGCTAAACTGACAGATGAACTGGAAAAACAGATTCGGTCAAAACCGGAAGACCTTAGAAATTATATTTATCTGAGTGAAGTTTATGCCAAAGAAGGAGAAAGACAGAAGGCAGTTGAAATATTGAACAAGGCTAAAGAGATTTCACCTTCAAATGCAATGGTTCGACTTGCCCTTGCCGATAATTACAAGGCACTCAGGCAGTTTGAAAACACATTCATTGAGCTAAAGGTTGCTTTTGAAGATCCTGATTTAAATATTGATGAGAAGGTGAGGATCGTACTTTCTTTTTTCCCAATGTTTGCTGATATGAAGGCCAGGGCCTATGCCAATGAACTGGCTTCGATCATGGTAAGGGTGCATCCTGAAGAAGCTAAAGCCCATGCAGTTTATGGTGATGTCTTATTTCAGGAGCGAAAATATCCCCAGGCTCAGGAATCCTATAAGAAGGCCCTTGCAATTAATGACCAGGTATATCAGATTTGGGAGCAATTATTGCGGATAGAAGTTAGTCGCGGTGAATTCCAGCAGGCAATCCTTGATGGAGATCATGCCCTGAGTATTTTTCCTAATCAGGCTGCACTTTATTTATACACTGGCATAGGTTATGCACAAACTCAAAAACATGAGAAGGCAATAACTTATTTGAAAAGTGCTTTAGATCTGGAAACTGATGATAAGGAAATACTTATTCAGATCTATTCCACTATGGGCGATTCTTTCAATTCCCTGAAGCAATTTAAGGAATCTGACCAGGCCTATATCAAAGCACTCGAACTTGATTCCAGAAATTCTTATGTTTTAAATAATTATGCCTATTATTTATCGTTAAGAGAGGAGAATCTGATTGAAGCTGAAAAAATGTCAAGGCGTTCCATCGAACTTGATCCTGATAATGCATCATCAGAAGACACCTATGCCTGGATTTTATTTAAACTCAAGAAATATGCTGAAGCAAAAATATGGATTGAGAAGGCATTGCAACATAATTCCAACAGTGCGGTACAGATAGAACATTACGGAGATATTTTATATTTCCTTGGAGAAAAGGAGAAAGCACTTCAACAATGGAAAAGGGCAAAAGAGATTGGATCACGCTCAGAAACACTCGATAAAAAAATAGATGAAAAGAAATATATTGATTAATACTGTCTACGTATTGGTACTGTTATTTGCCTTAACAAGTTGTAAGGCTAAAAAGGTGATATTGCCAATGTCATTGCCAGAAGTCCCTGAGAGCCCTGCAGTTCCAGCTGAGCCGGATAATACCAGAAAGAATAAGTTGAAATCCATTAATGAAAGCGATATGGAATTCAGTACCCTCGCTGTTAAATCAAAGGCAGTGCTCAGCATCAATGATAAAAGCAATGATGTAAATATGAATTTCCGTATCAAAAATAATGAGGTGATATGGGTTTCGGTAACAGCCCTAGCTGGACTGGAGGTGGCCAGGGCATTGATTACGCCGGATAGTGTCAAAATATTAAACCGATTAGATAATGTTTACATTAAGAAACCATTCAGCTATATCTATGAGTTTACAAATGAGCAGATCAACTTCAGGACCCTTCAATCTATCCTGATAGGAAACACTGTCTCAGAATTTATCACTGATTCCACTGAACTTAACATGGAGAGTGATGAAGCTAAACTGAGAAGTATTTTGGGCGGATTGACTTATAATTTAAGGGTTAGTTCACAAAATAAAGTAGTGTATATGAACCTGAACGATCAGGTAGCAAAACAGGAACTTACTGCGAATTATTCCGATTTTATATTGGTCAATCAGGAGCAGATTCCACATGCTGTGATTATGGATTCCAAAGTTAAAACCAAGAAGTTTCTGCTGGACCTTAAGTTTTTAAAAGTCGATCTGGATGGACCTTTGGAACTTCCATTCAGGGTTCCTGAGCGTTTTTTGATTAAAAATTAAGTATATTTGATAGAATGAAGTGTTTAAAGTATATCATTTTTCTTGTATTATTTAGCTCTGTAAGTTCTGTATTTGCTCAAAGTAGTTCAGAACTGAGAAGACGTAAGGAAGCATTAACAAGGGAAATAGAATCTTTGAACCAAAGCCTCAATCAGACTGCAAATAACAAGAACCTATCGCTCAAGGAGATTCGTGCTCTCAATGCCCAGATCAGGCTGCGTGAGAAGAAAATAAGCATCATTAATTCAGAAGTTAAATTACTTGACAATCAGATTTCGGACAACACAAATACTGTGCGTTCCCTTCAGTCGCAATTACTTAAACTAAAAAAGGAATATGCGGCGATGGTACTTTTCGCTTTTCGTAATCAGAGCTCATATAGTAAACTCATGTTTATTTTTGCCGCTCATAATTTCAATCAGGCTTACAAACGTTTGAAATACCTTCAGCAATTCAGTGAATACAGAAAGAAACAGGCACAGTATATTGAAGGGACGCAAAAAGAATTGAATGTAAAGATTAGCGAGCTTGACCGGAATAAAAAGGAGAAAAGCGAAATTTTAACAGATCAGCAAAAAGAAAAGCGAACACTAGGTATACAAAAGAATAGTAAATCAAAGGTTTTGAATAGCCTGACCAGTCAGGAGAAAAAATTAAAACAGGAACTTACGCAAAAACAAAGGGAATCGGCTATATTAAACCGGGCGATTCAGAATGCCATCAACCGGGAAATTGAGGAAGCAAGGAAAAGGGCAGAGGCCGAAGCCAGAGCTGCAGCTGCTAAGGCGAAAGCAGAAAATAAGGATGCCCCTGATTATAAGCCGGTTGCCAGCGGATCAAGTATTCTGGCGGCAACCCCTGAATCTGCAAAGCTATCTTCTGATTTTTTGGGTAGCCGCGGGAGCCTTCCATGGCCTGTAACAAATGGAATGATCATTGAAGATTTTGGAAATCATACCATCGGACGAAATGTAACAACTGAAAACAATGGGGTTGATATTAAAACGGCTCCTGGTTCGGCAGTTCGTGCTGTATTTGGCGGGGAGGTCGCTGCGGTCCAGAATATTTCAGGTTCATATGCTGTTTTGATCAGGCATGGCGAATATTTTACCGTATATTCGAATTTGAAGAGTGTAAATGTATCAAGAGGCCAGAAAGTTACGTTAAAGCAAAATATCGGGTCGGTAATTACTGATCCCATAGATGGTACCACTGAAGTTCACTTTGAAGTACGTAAAGGTGCAACGCCTATGAATCCTGCCGGCTGGCTGGCGAATTAATTTTTAAGAAAAAGGCATTTTATTGCCTATATTTGTATATTGTATTATGAGTATGTATAGTTCTGTGTTATTGTTTATGAATATCGGAGGGCCGGAGATGATCCTGATATTCCTCGTTGTTCTCCTATTGTTTGGAGGTAAAAAGCTTCCGGAGCTTGCCCGTGGTTTGGGCAAAGGTCTCAGAGAGTTCAAGGATGCCTCTGATGGAATCAAAAGAGAAATCCATAACAATATTAATAGCGTAAATGAGGTTGCTGATCAGGTAAAATCTGAAGTTCAGTCTGCAGCAGATTACGTAGATACTGAAACCTCCGCTGTAACAGGTTATCCTAATCCTGATGAGGCTGTTTTGGAGCATGGATATGCATCCCAAACAGAACTAGAACAAGATAATCATACCCCTGTTGCAGGATATGAACCTGAAAATACTTTTGTTGATCCGGGTTCAGAAATTACAAATAATCCCGATGAAAAGGGCTTAGAGAATACAAAAATCGCACATTAAATAAATTATTATGTCAAATTCAATTTTATTATTTGCAGGACTGGGAGCCACCGAGGTTATCTTAATTGTCGTGGTAGTTCTGTTAATGTTTGGAGGTAAAAAAATCCCTGAGCTTATGCGCGGATTGGGTAAAGGAATCAAAGAATTCAAGACTGCTCAAAACGGTGAAGGTGAAACCCCTGCTTCTACTTCAAAAGACCAGGAGACTAAATAAAATAATCCATCTGGAACTAATTTCCTCCGGTGAGAACATTGCCGGAGGAAATTTCTATTTTAAACTTAATTGCCTTATTTGGAATCTATAGAGACGATAGAAAGCCAATCCTGGCTTAAAAACAGTTATGAGTCTTGTTAACATCTTGTTGCAGAATCATAAATTTAGATTTCTATTAACACAATATTTGAGGCATGGAAGGTATTTCTTCTCTTTCCAAAGTTCAGTCTGCTCTGGCAAAGCACGATAAAGAATTTACATTACCTTTTCTGGTTGAACATTACTTAAAACGTATCGATGAAAAGCGGGAGCTGAATGCTTTTGTAGAAGTCTTTACAGATGAAGTGCGTTCTGAAGCCTTGCGGATTCAGCAAAAGTTGGATGCTGGCCAGGCAGGCAGACTTGCCGGCATGGTAATAGCCATAAAAGACAATATTTGCTACAAAGACCATAAAGTCTCTGCCTGTTCAAGAATACTTGAAAATTATGTTTCTCCTTTTTCTTCAACAGTTGTTCAGCGGATTTTGGCCGAAGATGCATTGATTATAGGGAGACTAAATTGCGATGAATTTGCAATGGGAGCATCCAATGAATCTTCTTATTATGGTCCTGTAAGAAACAATGCAGACCAGGCCAGGGTTTCGGGTGGTTCCTCGGGCGGCGCAGCTGTTGCAGTTCAGGCCGGATTATGCCTCGCAGCTTTGGGTACTGATACCGGCGGTTCGGTTCGCCAGCCAGCGGCATTTTGCGGGGTTGTGGGATTGAAGCCCAGTTATGGCAGGGTTTCAAGGCATGGAATTATTTCTTATGCCTCATCATTTGATCAGGTTGGCCCGATCACAAATTGTGTTGAAGATGCTGCAGTTTTACTTGAAATTATTGCTGGTGCAGATAATTTTGACAGTACTGTTTCCCAAAGAGCAGTACCTTCTTATACCTTGGAGCAAAAAGAAGTCAAAAAGGAAAAGATCGCATATTTGTCGGAAGCACTGCATTCAAAAGGACTTGATCCTGAAGTTAAACTTGCATTTGAAAACAGCATCAGTTCTTTAAAAGCTGCCGGTCATGTGGTTGAGCCCGTTTCTTTTGAATTTCTGGAATATGTTGTTCCTACCTACTATATCCTGACAATGGCTGAGGCCTCTTCAAATTTGGCAAGGTATGATGGGGTACATTATGGTTACCGCAGTAAGCGCGCATTGGATCTCGAATCAACCTATAAGACTTCACGTTCTGAGGGTTTTGGACCTGAAGTGAAGCGGAGAATTGTGCTTGGAACCTTTGTTCTTAGTGCTGGATATTATGATGCTTATTATTCAAAAGCGCAAAAAGTACGCAGGTTGATCCGCGATAAGACAAATAAGATATTAGAGGAGTATGATTTTATCATGCTACCCACCGCACCTACACCAGCTTTTAACATAGGTGAAGAAAGTGATGATCCGGTAGTAAATTATCTTGCAGATATTTTTACCGTACAGGCTTCATTGGCTGGTATTCCTGCAATTTCCTTACCCGCAGGCAATAATACTGCCGGTTTACCGTTAGGGATGCAGTTTTTAGGTAAGCGATTCGGGGAAGCTGATCTGTTAGCTTTTTCAAACAAATTCCAGAATTTGCTAAAGGCATTATAATATTCTGGTTTCTATAATAAGGTTTTTTAATCCGGTAAATTTGCCGTACTCTATTTTTAAAATATGAGAAAAACAATAATTACTGTATTTTATTCATTAGCATACCTGATATTTTCTATCCAGGCCTCAGCCAGTTTGAAACAGGATTCGGTTCTTCTGAAACATTCCGGTAATATACCAAGTCAAAGAGATACTCTATTTACTCCAAGTACTGTACCTGATCCGGTTCTGAGCTATCAGAACCTTGTTTATAAAAAAAGACTGGACTCTATCCAAAAGGATGTTTCATTGAGTTATAATGAACATGTTCAGCACTATATCGATGTTTATACAGGAAGAAAGGAACAGATTGGGAAGATGCTCGGCTTATCTGAATACTATTTTCCGATTTTTGAAAAAGCATTGAAAGAGGCTGGTATTCCCGAAGAGCTTAAATTTCTTACGGTTGTGGAATCGGCATTAAATCCTCAGGCAGTTTCCAGATCAGGAGCCGTAGGCCCATGGCAGTTTATGTATGAAACAGCCAGGGGTTATGGATTGATCATGGATAATTATACCGATGAGCGTAAGGATCCGGTGAAGGCAAGTTATGCCGCAGCAAGATATCTGTTTGATGCTCATGCCAGAATTGGTGACTGGCTTCTGACCATTGCCGCATTTAATTGTGGTACCGGTGCTGTAACCAGGGCGATTGCAAAATCTGGAGGAGTAGCTGATTTTTGGAAAGTGAGGCCTTTTTTGCCAGTCCAGACTCAGAATTATGTTCCTGCTTTCATAGCTACAGTATATTCGATGAAGTTTTTTAAGGATCATGAAATTTCTGTTAAGCCTGCTGGTTTTAATACATTGACTGATGTGATCCCGGTTAACAAGAGGATTTCAATTAGCAGTATAGCTGCCGCAACAGACCTGGATGTAAAGGAATTACTCCTTTTAAATCCATCTTTTAAAAGGGAAATTGTCAATGGGTCTGTATCAGCACCAATCCCTTTGGTACTTCCTTCAGTGAAGAATAATGCATATACATCCTTATATGATCTATTTAATGGAACTGCTGAGATGGCTGAACCGGCACCCCTGGTGGCTGCAGTAAAAAAGTCTGCACCCGCTAAAACTGAAACCACCAAAAAAGCAAGTCCATATTTATACTATACAGTAAAACCAGGTGATACTCTTTCTGAGATAGCCGAAAAAAAGGGTTCAACAGTAAGTAAAATAAAGGCCCTTAACGGACTAAAAAAGTCGTCGATAAGTGCCGGAATGCGGCTTAAAATCAATAGAACTTAGTTTTATTATCGCCATTTCTGCTTGTGTTTGTTTATTACAGCCATAACGAAAAGAATTGTAATTTTGCCCCACTGACCAATTCCCTAACTTAATGAGCAAAACTAACCGTAAACAAGACGCATTGGACTACCATTCTCATGGTCGTCCTGGAAAAATACAAGTTGTACCAACCAAACCAACTAATTCTCAGCGTGATTTGTCGCTGGCCTATTCACCAGGTGTAGCAGAACCTTGCCTCCGGATTGCAGAAAATAAAGAAGATGTTTACAAGTATACCGCAAAGGGAAACCTCGTGGCGGTTATCAGTAACGGTTCAGCCGTTCTTGGTCTCGGAGATATAGGCCCTGAAGCCGGAAAACCGGTAATGGAGGGTAAGGGATTACTCTTTAAAATATTTGCTGATATCGATGTGTTTGACCTCGAACTGGATACCCAGAACATTGATGAATTTGTAACTATTGTAAAAGCGCTTGAGCCGACTTTCGGGGGTATTAACCTGGAGGATATCAAGGCTCCGGAATGCTTTGAAATTGAGCGCCGTCTTAAGGAGGTGATGTCAATACCGGTTATGCACGATGATCAGCATGGAACCGCGATCATTTCTGCTGCCGCACTTATCAATGCCTGTGAATTACAGAAAAAGAAACTTGATAAAGTTAAGATCGTTGTAAATGGTGCCGGTGCGGCTGCAATTTCATGTACCCGCTTGTATGTAAGCCTTGGGGCCCGAAAGGAAAATATTGTGATGCTTGATCGCTCAGGAGTGATACGAAACGATCGTGAAAATCTTGAAGGTACCAAGGCAGAATTCGCCACCAGCCGTAAGATCAATACCCTTGCTGAGGCTGTTAAAGATTCGGATGTATTTATCGGACTTTCCTCTCCGGATGTATTAACTGCAGAAATGCTTAAAACAATGGCAAAAAATCCAATTGTTTTTGCGATGGCGAACCCCGATCCTGAGATTGCCTATGAACTGGCAATTAAAACCCGTAAAGACATTATCATGGCTACCGGCCGGTCTGATTATCCTAATCAGGTAAATAATGTTCTTGGTTTTCCGTATATATTCAGGGGGGCGCTCGATGTGAGGGCTACCGGGATTAATGAAGAAATGAAAAAGGCTGCAGTTATCGCGATCGCTGAATTGGCAAAGAAGACGGTTCCTGAATCGGTTAATCTTGCCTATAACTTAAAAAACATAAAATTCGGAAAGGATTATATCATTCCAAAGCCTATTGACCTTCGCTTAATTACTTCAGTATCACCAGCTGTTGCCAAAGCGGCAATGGACTCAGGTATTGCAAGAAAGGGGATTAAAGACTGGGAGGCTTATAATGAAGAGTTGAAAACACGTCTTGGTCTTGATGATAAATTGATGCGGACCATTACTAATAAGGCCAAAAGTTCACCTAAGCGTGTTGTTTTCGCAGAAGCAGATAATTACAAAATTCTAAAAGCAGCACAAATCGTTCGTGATGAAGGTATTGCCATACCGATCCTTCTTGGGAATAAGGGGCTGATTAGCCGGATCATGCTTGAAAATGAGCTGGAACTGGATGGAGTTAGTATTATTGATCCGCTTGAAGAGCTTGAAAAAAGCGCAAAGTTTGGCGAATACCTATACAAAAATCGCCAGCGTCGGGGTATTACCTTGTTTGAGGCTAAAAAACTGATGCGTGACCGAAATTACTATGGTGCAGCCATGGTTCAGTTCGGAGAGGCAGATGCATTAATCTCCGGATTGACCAAAGATTATCCCTCCACCATCAAACCTGCCCTACAGGTGATCGGTATTGAAAAGGGTGTTAATCGTGTTGCCGGGATGTACATGATGCTTACAAAAAAGGGTCCTGTATTTTTTGGGGATACTACAGTGAATGAGAATCCATCTGTTGATGAACTGGTTGCCATTACTGCACTGCTTGATCATTCTGTAAGGAAGTTTAACATTCAGCCGAGGGTTGCGATGTTGTCGTATTCAAATTTTGGATCAAATGATGGAGCAGTCCCTGAAAAGGTACGTCAGGCAGTAAAGATCTTACATGAAAAGCATAAGGATATTACTGTTGATGGAGACATGCAGGCAAATTTTGCCATGAACCCTGACCTGCTCAAAGATAATTATCCTTTCAGTACCCTGGTTGGTGCCCCTGCCAATGTATTGGTTTTCCCAAATCTTGAATCAGGTAATATTGCCTATAAATTATTGCAGGAAATAGGTGGTGCTGAGGCAGTAGGTCCAATCTTGCTGGGACTGAATAAACCCGTGCATATTTTACAATTGGGTAGTTCGGTTCGTGAAATTGTGAATATGGTTACAATAGCTGTAGTGGATGTTCAGACAAAGGAGGAAGAAAGCTCGGCACTTGTTAATCCTCGGGTAAAAGGTATATTTAAACGGGCTTTAAAAAAGGATAAACTTTAAGCCAATGAATTATTTTGAATTAATATTAATCTGAAGAGATGTACGCATATATTAATGGTAAACTCGTTTTCAAGTGCCCAACTTATGTAGTAATTGATGCTGCTGGCATAGGTTATCACATTAATATTTCACTGAATACTTATGCGGCACTTGAGGAGAAGGAACATTGCAAGCTTTATACCTGGCTTCATGTGAAAGAGGATGCACATACTTTGTATGGTTTTTTTGAGGAGGGTGAGCGCCGTTTGTTTTTGCACCTGATCTCAGTTTCTGGAATCGGACCTAATACTGGCAGAATGATATTGTCGTCGATAACACCATCTGAGATTCAGGCCGCCATCGTTAAAGGGGATGTACCCCTTATACAAAGGATCAAAGGGATTGGCCCTAAATCTGCGCAAAGGATGATACTCGAACTGCAGGATAAGTTAAAGAAGGAGGGTCCTGATTCACTGATCTCTATGCCTGTTCATAATACGGCGAAGGATGAAGCGTTATCAGCTTTGGTTATGTTAGGATTTAACAAAAATATTGCTGAAAAGTCGCTTGAAAGCGCAATCAAAGCTTCAACAGAAAATTTATCTGTTGAAGCTTTGATAAAAATTGCCCTTAAAAGCTTATAATTAAATCAATATCCTTTGAAATTGAGAAGTGCTGCTACTTTTTGCCTGAAGAGCTTTTTATGTGTCTTCCTTCTTCTTTTTGCAGGACGGGTAATGGCTCAGAATACTCCTGCTCCAAAGGATACAGTTAAACTTATATATCCTTTTAAGGATTCTAAAACGCTGCAATTCAAACCTCAAACAGGGGTTATTCTTCCCAACCCTTCGAATATTCAGCGAAGCGTTGAATTTGATCCGGTATCAAAGCGCTATATTATACGTGAAAAGATTGGTGAGCGGCTTTACCGTGCTCCCCAGTATCTGAGTATTGAAGAGTATCAGAGATATGAGAATGAACTGATCAAGCGAAATTACTGGCGTGAACTGGCGGATCTACCGCTTTCCGAAGCTCGTGAACCTGGGTTCATTCCACCTGTGAAGGTAAACAGTAAATCTTTTGAAAAATTATTTGGTGGAAATACAATAGAAATCCGTCCTCAGGGATCGGCAGATCTTACTTTTTCCGGCCGTTTAAGTCGGAATGAGAACCCTTTGTTCAATGAACGCCAGCGCAGGCAGGGCAATTTTGATTTCGACCAGCGTATACAAATGAATGTGGTAGGGCAGATTGGTGAAAAGATGAAAATCAGCACCAATTATAATACAGAAGCCCAGTTTGATTTCGAGAATCAGGTTAAGCTTGATTATACAGGGAAAGATGATGAGATCATCAGAAAAATAGAGGCCGGTAACGTAAGTCTGCCATTAAGTTCTTCTCTCATCAGTGGAAGTCAGGCTTTGTTTGGATTGAAGACCCAACTGCAATTCGGCAAATTGAATGTAACCAGTATTTTTTCGCAGCAAAAATCACAACAGAAGGAAATTACAATCACCAATGGTTCACAGCAAAATGAATTCAGTATTTCGGCAGATAATTATGAAACTAATAAGCACTATTTTCTGGCCCAGTATTTCAGGGATAATTATAATAAGGCCCTCGAAAATATTCCGCTCAATAGTTCCAATATTAATATTACCAAAATAGAAGTATGGGTAACCAACCGTGCAAACAGTACAGTAAATTCAAGAGATGTCCTCGGCTTACTGGATTTAGG
Source organism: uncultured Sphingobacterium sp. (assembly GCA_964367725.1). Taxonomy (GTDB): domain Bacteria; phylum Bacteroidota; class Bacteroidia; order Sphingobacteriales; family Sphingobacteriaceae; genus Daejeonella. Next base: position 16,191 of record CAYJAM010000002.1, read on the forward strand.
CGAAAATAAGGTTTACAATACTTTTCAGGTGCAGGGTGGTCAGGGTTATTCGGTTCTCCCTTCAGGTTTTGCCGGCCCTGGCTTCGGTCAGCAGTCAAATAATTTGCTGCAGGTTCTCCCGCCAGGTGTAAGACAGACCAATTCCAATGATGCAATTTCGTTTTTTCAGGCCGCAGGCGGCGGTACTGACAATTTTGCTAAACTCACTTTTGCCAGGAATCTTACCGATAAAGAATATATATTAAATCCCCGGCTTGGGTATATTTCACTGAATACCCAATTAAATGCTGATGAGGTACTTGCGGTTGCTTTTCGATATACAATCAATGGAGTTGAATACCAGGTAGGAGAGTTTTCGACTGATAATCCAGTGAATAATTCTACCCCGGAAGTGCTGTATGTCAAGCTTTTAAAGAATGAAACGTTAAAAACCAACCTGCCAACCTGGGATTTGATGATGAAGAATATATATACTCTTGGGGCATATCAGGTTAGCCGCAACGACTTCAAACTAAATATTTTCAGGCTTGATGATGAGACCGGAATAGAAAAGCCACAAATCACTGAAGGTCAGAATACCAGTAATAAACTATGGATACAGATGACCAATCTGGATAATCTGAATCAGCAGAACGACCGAAAGCCGGATGGTTATTTCGATTTTCTGGAGGGTATTACCATCGATCCGCAGAATGGCAGGATCACCTTCCCTCTTGTAGAACCTTTTGGATCTGATCTGGCTAAACGTTTTAATCCGGTATCTGAACGTAATTTGATTGATAAATATGTTTTTCAGCCTCTTTACGACTCTACAAAAGTTATCGCTCAACAACTGTTTGCAAAGTTAAACAGATACCAGATCAAGGGAACCTATCAGTCGCAGGGTGGTTCAGAATTTCAGCTGAATGCCATAAATGTTCCACCAGGTTCAGTACAGGTTGTTGCAGGGTCAATGCCATTGCAGGAAGGAGTCGACTTTACGGTAGATTATAATATTGGTGTCGTCAGAATTTTAAATTCAGCTCTTTTGAGCTCTGGGCAGCCAATAAGAATCAAACTCGAAAACAATGAACTTTTTGGATTGCAGCAGCGCTCGCTTACGGGCACACGTTTTGATTATCGTGTAAATGATAAATTGAATCTTGGCGGTACCTTCATGAACCTGACGGAAAAACCGCTCACTCAGAAAGTAAATATTGGAGAAGAAGCCATTTCCAATACCATTTGGGGTATAGATGCAAGTTATAATTCTCCGTCCAGATGGCTAACCAGGATGGTAGATAAGATTCCATTCATCAATACCAAGGAGCCTTCCAGTATCACCTTTAATGGGGAGTATGCCAGTCTGGTTCCGGGGCATCCAAGAGCACTGAATTTTGCGGGAAGCAGGAACGGGGCCAGTTACCTGGACGATTTTGAAGCAAGCAGGTCCATGATCGATATAAAAAGTGCTATTTCCTGGCAGATATCGGGTACCCCACAGCAATTTCCTGAATCAAGACTGAACAATGATCTGGCCTATGGTTATAACCGGGCAAGACTTGCTTTTTATAATATTGATCCGATATTTTTCCTGACAGGAAATTCGCTTACTCCTGATAATATCAGAAGGGATAAGAATGAATTGTCGAATCATTATGTCCGTCAGGTTTTTGAACGGGAGGTTTTTCCTTTCAAAGATTCCAATACCGGGCAGGCAATCATTCTCCCGACCTTCGACCTGGCTTTCTACCCAACAATCAGGGGGCCATATAATTTCACCACCTCTGGTCTGACTTCTTCAGGTACGCTAACCAATCCCCGAAGCAGGTGGGGTGGCATATTCAGGAAATTGGAAACGAATGACTTTGAGGCATTGAACATCGAGTTCATAGAAATGTGGATGCTAGATCCATTTATTTACAATACCACAAGTGCAGGTGGTGATCTCTATTTCAATCTGGGTAACATCACCGAAGATATCCTGAAAGACGGCAGGAAAAGTATGGAAAATGGTTTACCCATAGATGGGAATACTGCAAAGACAGAAAGCACTATATGGGGAAGGGTTCCAAAACTACAGCCGGTTATTCAGGCATTTGACAATAACCCTACAGCGAGGCAGTTTCAGGATATAGGTATCGATGGACTGAATAGTGAAGATGAGAGACAGCAATTCAGCTCATTTTTGAATCAGGTAAAGGCCAGTATCAATCCTCAGGCTGCAATTTCAATTGAAAGTGATCCGGCATCAGATGATTTTCAATATTACAGGGGATCAAACCTGGATCAGGCTAATGCCGGTATTCTAAAGAGGTATGAGAAATATAATAATCCTGAAGGAAACTCAAAAACTGCTCAGCAATCTCTTGATCAGACTGGAATTGAGAATACTGCCGCAACCTCTTTCCCTGATGGAGAGGATATTAACAGGGACAATAATTCTACACAGGCAGATGAGTATTTTCAGTACAAGGTCTCAATTCGGCCTCAGGATCTGCTTTCGGTAGGTACTAATTATGTTTCAGACATTGTTCCTGCAACGGTAAGACTGGCTAATGGAACGCAGGAAACGGTCAGGTGGATCCAGTTTAAAATTCCTATTGCAGAATATTTGCAAAAAGTTGGAAATATTAATGATTTTAAATCGATCCGCTTTATCAGGATGTTCACGACTGATTTTGCTGACACAACCATCATGCGACTCGCGAAATTGCAATTGGTCAGAGGAGAGTGGCGGAGGTATAATTCTGAGAATAGTCCAGCCAAGGTTATTGCTGATCCTTCATTAATTAATCCAGGTCTCGATAATTCAATAATTGATGTAAGTGCGGTGAATATCGAGGAGAATGGCAAACGTACCCCAATACCATATGTGCTTCCTCCGGGCATTACCAGAGAGATAGATTTTACAAATTTCAGAGGTGAATCCCGTCAGAATGAACAATCACTGGCATTGAGTGTCCGGAATCTTAGGGATGGATACGGACGTGCAGCATTTAGGACTACCATGAATGATTTTCGCTCCTATAAGCGCCTGGAGATGTTCATTCACGCAGAAGGAGATCAGTTACGGGATAATGACCTCCGGGCCTTTCTAAGGGTAGGTACTGATAATCAGGACAATTATTATGATTATGAGATACCTTTAAAAGTCACAAGTCCGGGAACCAGTTCTCCAGGCCTGATCTGGCCCGATCAGAATAAAATAGACCTGGAACTGAGGTTATTTTTGGAGGCAAAAGCCGCACGTAATAATGCTGTTTTTAACGGACAGCCATGGCCAATTAATCGTCCTTTTATTTATCAGGATGGGCAGAACATTATCACCGTCAAAGGACAACCCGATCTGAGTAAGGTTCGTGTTTATATGCTCGGGGTTCGCAATCCATTGAGAAGTTTAGCAAATCCGGGTCTTGATGACGGACTAGATAAATCAGCTCAAATCTGGTTTAATGAGATGCGCTTAACTGATTTTGATGAACGGGGAGGTTGGGCTGCAACCGCCAGGATGAACGCAAAACTTGCAGATTTCGCAGACATTACAATCTCAGGCAGCAAAAGTACTATTGGCTTCGGTTCTATAGACCGCAGAGTAAGCGAGCGAAACAGGGAAGACGATATGCTATATGATCTTTCCGGCAATGTAGAACTTGGTAAATTCTTCCCTGAGCGTTCCGGAATAAAAGTACCCATGTATGTTAACTTCTCCAAACAGGTAGCATCGCCGCAATATGATCCCAGAATTATGGATACTGAGTTTAAAACTACCCTCCAGAATTCTTCAAAGGAAGCCAGGGATTCGCTGAAATTCATTACTGAGGATTATACGGCCAGGAAGAGCATTAATTTTACTGATGTTCGTAAAATAAAAACCAATCCAGACAGTAAAACCCGCCTCTGGGATATTGAAAATCTGAGTGCCACGTATGCATTTAATGAGTTTAACCACCGCGATTTCATCAATGAGAATACCATACAGAAGACCTATCGTGCCGGATTACAGTATAATTATTCGAAACAAGCCAAAAGCATTGCTCCTTTTGAAAAGTTGATCAAATCGAAGAGTCTTTCATTGATCAGGGATTTTAATTTCAGTCTTTTACCATCAATTCTGAATTTCCGGATAGATGTTGACCGCTTGTATTCTGAAAATACTTTGCGGGATAATGACCCCAATAACTTCCTTCCTATCAATACCAATTTCAATAAAAATTTCCAGATGTCACGTCTCTATGGCATCAGCTGGAACCTGACCCGTTCCATGCAGATAGATTTTAATGCAACCAATTATTCTATAATTGATGAGCCAGAGGGAAGAATAAATGGGCTAAAACGGGATACGCTCTGGCAAAACCTCATGAAATTGGGCCGGACTACAGATTACGGTCATACCATGAATCTGACTTATAATGTTCCGATCAATAAGATTCCGGGACTGGACTGGATTACAGTGGCAGCCCGTTATGGTTCGGGCTTTAATTGGCAAACGGAACCTTTGTTAACCATGAATGACCCAAGGATTAATGTAGGAAATACGATTCAGAATTCACGCACAGTACAGCTTAATCCTACCTTGAGTATGGTTGCTTTGTATAATAAATTCGGCTTTGTTCGAAGTATGAATAAGGAAGATAAAAGTAAAGCTGCAGGCTTCCTGATCAATCTGATCACAAGTCTGAAAAATGTCAGCGGGGCCTATACCAAAACAGAGGGAACCTTCCTGCCCGGATATCTTCCCAAAACAGGTTTCATTGGGCAGGATCTTAGTTTAAATGCCCCAGGTTATGATTTTATTTTTGGTGGACAGCAGGATATCAGGAACCGATCATTGGAAAACGGCTGGATTACCAGGGATTCATTGCTGAATCAGCTATACATCAATACCATTAAAGAAGATATGAGTTTCAGAGGCTTGATTGAGCCTATCCGCGACCTTCGTATTGAACTGACCGCCACCAAAAGCCAGAGTTTTAATTATTCCACAAATTTCAAATTCCTGCCATCGAGTAATAGCTTTGAAAATTTGAGTCCGGTAACTACCGGAGACTTTAATATTTCCTTTTTCTCTATGAAAACCGCCTTCAGTAAGGAGAATAAGTTAAACAACTCTTCGCGTCTGTTCCAGCAATTTCAGGAGAACAGGGCCATAATTTCTCAGCGTTTGGGAGCACAAAATCCAAATTCTTCAGGTTCTGCCGGAGGATATGCTGATGGTTATAGCAAGAGCTCACAGGATGTTTTGATTGCTTCTTTCATGGCAGCCTATACCGGCAAGGATGCAAATAAAATTTCACTCAACCGCTTCCCTAAAGTACCAATTCCTAACTGGAGGCTCAGCTATAACGGACTGACGAAATATTCTTTCTTCAATGAGATATTTACTTCTGTTGATATTAATCATGCTTACCGTTCACTTTACAGCGTTAACGGATTTAATTCATTGATACGCTACCAGGAATCAAATGGGGCAGTTAATGTGAAAGATGCCAGCGGAAACTTCCTGCCTTTTTATCAGTTCTCACAGATTACCTTGTTTGAGCAGTTTCTGCCATTATTTGGCGTAGATGTGAGACTGAAGAATAATATGACCCTGAACCTGGAGTATCGCAAATCAAGGGCCCTGAATTTTAGTTTGTCGAACAGCCAGCTGGCACAGCAGAAAGAGGACGGAGCAGTTTTTGGTTTGGGTTACCGTACCACCAAATTCCGTTTTCCTTTCGGATTGTTCAAGTCATTGAAACTTGATAATGACATGAATTTTAAAATGGATTTCGCCTTAACCGATCGTAAGCTGGTGATCTACCGTGCTGATGTTGAAGACGCAGAAGTTTCATCGGGAGCGAAGAATATTACTGCCAGGCCATCAGTTGATTATGTGTTAAATCAGCGTTTTACCATGAGATTATTCTATGATGGCAATATTACCAAACCATATACCTCGCAGACTTTTAATACTTCGTTCAGTAATTTTGGAGTTAATTTGAGGTTTAACTTGTAATAAACTGGCTGCAATAAAGAATTGCAAGTCTGCAATTCTTAGAGTATTTTTGAAAAAAACTAAAACCAAAACACAATGAATTTTCCTGCAGAGTTAAAATACACTAAAGATCACGAATGGGTACGCGTAGAAGGTGACCATGCTTATGTTGGTATTACTGAATTTGCACAGCATGAACTGGGCGATATTGTTTACGTTGATATCAATACCCTTGGAAAAGAAGTAGCTCGTGAAGATGTATTTGGGACAGTTGAGGCGGTAAAAACGGTTTCAGATCTGTTCATGCCTTTGACCGGCAGGGTTCTTGAGATCAATAAAAAACTGGATGCGAAGCCTGAACTGGTTAACAGTGACCCTTATGGAGATGGCTGGATGGTTAAGATCGAACTCGCAGATCATAAGGAGGTCGAAGAATTATTATCAGCCGGAGATTACAAAACACAGATAGGGGTTTAATGTTCAAATCCTTACGATATCAGTATCTTTCAATTCTCTGGGCCATCTTTGTGGTTATACTCTGTGAGATGCCTCCAACTGATACCAGTAAGGTTGGCTTTACCTTTTTTGAGGGCTTTGATAAATTGGCCCATACAGGCTTTTTCTTTGTTCTAACAGTGTTTTTATTTTATGGTAAAATCAGGCAGCAGGCTAGTTATTCCTATCGACCTCTAACGATCCTTAAAATACTTGGAATTACATTATTTTTAGGTGCCGGGATTGAAATCCTGCAACTTGAGGTTTTTACTTATCGTTCTGCCGAATGGTGGGACTTATTCGCTGATATGACCGGGGTTGGAATGGGAATCTTTAGCTATATCTTTTTACATAGAGTTCGCTTCAATGAAAAACTACTTTAAAATTGCCTTTCTGCTAGTTTTCCTGAGCCTGAGTTCCTGCAGTGTCTTTAAGAAAGGTTGTAAATGTCCGAAATTTTACCGGTCACCTGCTCCTGCCGGAATTCATCTCCAACCATAATTTCTATTTTTTTTGTAAAATCAATTTTCTTATTTGGAATTAATTCAAATAAGCATTATTTTTGATTCAGAATAACACAGGGATATGAAGCTTTCACAATTAATACCAGGGCAAACAGGAATTATCAAAGAATTTACTGATCTTGAAATGTCTGTAAAGTTGATGGAAATGGGTTGCTTACCGGGTGAATCTATCGTTGTTGAACGTTTAGCTCCACTTGGGGATCCTATGGCTATTACGGTTTCCGGGTATCAGCTAACTCTGAGAAAAAAGGAAGCTTCAACCATCATCATGCAATAATCTCCAGGTGAACGGCGATTTAAAAATTGCATTAGTTGGTAACCCTAATTCCGGAAAATCTACACTTTTTAATGTTCTAACCGGTTTAAACCAAAAGATCGGTAATTTCCCGGGAGTGACTGTCGAGAAGAAGACAGGATATTGCAAACTCCCAGATCAGCGAATTGCTGAAATCACAGATCTTCCCGGCACCTATAGTTTTTATCCCAAAAGCAGGGATGAGCGTATCGTACTTGATGCACTTAGTGATAAAAGCGGGAATGACTTTCCTGATCTCATCATTTTTGTTGCAGATGCATCCAATCTTAAAAGAAATTTACTGCTTTTTTCTCAGATCGCAGATCTGAATATTCCCATCATAATCGCCCTGAATATGATGGATCTGGCCGCTCGCTCAGGAATTGAAATTTCTGTGGATGAGCTTGCTCTTAAACTGGGGGTTCAGGTAATTCCTATTTCGGCAAGGAAGCAGGAGGGAATTGACCGTCTGAAGCAGGCCATACTAAACAATAGTTCTGTTCCTCTTCAATTGCCTTCCATTGAGGTTGAAAGTATAGCTCCCGGGCTGATTAAGGGCATTCAGAATGAGCTGAACATTGAGAAGCCTTATACGGCATTGCAGATCGCTCATCAATACGAACACCTGGCTTTTCTATCTGATAACGAGAAGCAGAAGGTCGCCGGGCTCAATAGGGATTTTGACTTCCATTCTCAAAAAGCACAGGCTGCCGAGACTATTGCCCGGTATAATTTCATTAATGATGTGCTTTTTGACACCGTGAAGGTACATTCTGATCCTAAGCAGGAAACCATGAGTAACCGAATAGATAAGGTTCTTACTCATCAGATATTTGGTTTCGTCATTTTTTTCGCCATACTTTTCATGATATTTCAGGCCATATTTGCCTGGTCGGAGTATCCGATGTCATTGATAGAAGACTTGTTCCTATGGTTAACAGAAATAAGTCTTAAGATCCTGCCTCCAGGAGTATTTACCGACCTGCTAGTGAATGGAGTACTTGCCGGATTAAGCGGGGTTGTAATTTTTATTCCTCAGATCGCAATTTTATTTGCCTGTATCTCCGTTCTGGAGGATACCGGATATATGTCGAGGGTTACTTTCATGATGGATAAGATCATGCGAAAAGTGGGCCTTAGCGGTAAATCCATTGTCCCATTGATCGGCGGATTTGCCTGCGCAGTTCCATCGATCATGAGTGCCCGGAATATTGAGAGCTGGAAAGACCGGATGATTACCATCATGGTTACTCCCCTGATTGCCTGCTCTGCACGTCTGCCGGTTTATACTTTATTGATCTCACTGGTGGTGCCAGATGAGAAGGTCTGGGGCTTTATTAATATGCAGGGATTGGCTTTGATGTCATTGTATCTGCTTAGTATAGTTAGCGCAATTTTGGTGGCCTGGGTAATGAAGCACATGATTCGCGCACGGGAACGCGGATACTTCATCATGGAACTTCCGGTTTATCGTATGCCACGTTGGAATAATGTCCTTTTAACCATGTACCGCAGTGTCAAGGCATTTGTAATTGAAGCCGGGAAAGTCATTATTGCTGTATCTATTATCTTATGGGTGCTTTCTTCTTACGGACCGGGAACTCGTTTTGATAAAATCGAGGAAAAGTACAATGAAGTATCAGTAAGAAAACAGCTAGCACCTGCTGAAATTGATCGTCTGATTGCTTCCGAAAAACTTGAGAACTCCTATGCTGGAATATTAGGAAAATCCATTGAGCCCGTAATCCGTCCGCTTGGCTTTGACTGGAAGATCGGCATCGCATTGATTACTTCCTTTGCGGCACGTGAAGTATTTGTAGGTACTATGGCAACAATTTATAGTGTGGAGGGAGATGATTCCCACCTGGAATCTGTACGTGAGAAAATGGCCTCTGCCCGTAATCCGGATACGGGATTACCTGTATTTACTACTGCCGTGGCCTTTTCGCTGATGATGTTCTACGCATTCTCAATGCAATGTATCAGTACTATCGCCGTAGTTTACCGTGAAACCAAGGGCTGGAGATGGCCTGCGATTCAAATTGCGTACATGACCACTTTGGCTTATCTTGCAAGTCTGTTAGTATACCAGATTCTGAAATAAAATTGGATAAGATTACTGTTCTGAATAATTATCTGCCTCCGGGCGCTGCTCCTGTTATCGCCCGCTGGATAGATTATTTTGAATGTGAGTTTAAGGTCTCCAGAAACCGTAGTACCAAACACGGTGATTATCGCCATCCTTTTAAAAATGCCGGACACCGGATTTCGGTAAATTATAACCTCAATCCCTATGCCTTCCTTATCACTACAGTTCATGAATTCGCACATTTGTTGACCTGGAATGAGTACAAGCGGAAGGCAAAACCTCATGGGCAAGAATGGAAAAATAATTTTAAGCGAATGATGAAACCCTTTTTTGAGCAATCCATCTTTCCGCCGGATATTAATCATGCCATTCAAAATTATCTCGAAAACCCGGCTGCGTCCAGTTGTGTCGATCTCAAACTGTATCGTGTCCTGAAACAGTACGATAATAAACCTGAGCACATTGTATGTGTAGAAAAGCTGGCTATGAAAACTCTGTTCTCATTGCCTGACGGACGTATCTTCAGAAAAGAAGCCCTGGTCAGAAAACGCTACCGCTGCGTTGAAATAAAAACAGGTGCTGTTTATTTGTTTAATGCACTTTCTGAAGTAACGGTGGTTGAGCCTTAATCTTTAAGCTAAAAGGGGAAAGCTGAAAGCCAAAAGCAGAAGATCTGCTGGATTGCAAAATCTCATTCATTATAGATGATTCAGATAATTCATGGACAGAATAAGGATTTTGATCTGAAATGGAATCTGGCAGTTTTATTGCACTGTATCTTGTTTAAAATAGTTAACAAACATCAGACTCATGAAAACATTTAATATTCTAATTCTCGCAGTACTTCTGGCAGCCTGTAATACTCAGGTTAAGGAAACAGAAACTAATAATTCAGCAAAAGCTGAGAAGGAAAGTACTTCAGGCACAAATTGTTATTTGTATGCAGGCCTAGCTGATACGGTTAGTTTGAATCTGACTCATTTAGGAGACTCAGTTACTGGCTCCCTGGTTTATAACTTTAAAGAAAAGGATAAAAATACCGGAACCATAAATGGAAGGATGAATGGAAATATTTTAATTGCAGAGTATACCTTTCTTTCAGAAGGTATTCAATCCTGCAGGCAGGTAGCCTTTAAGTTAGAGGGTGACAAGTTTATTGAAGGCTATGGGGAAAGTTATAGCCAAAATGATCGATTCTTTTTCAAATATCCCGACTCTCTGAACTTTGATAGTTCTTTTAAATTAAGAGAAACTGCCTGTAAATAATCTTCCTGTACTTTCTATCCCTTGCTATAATCGTTAATAGGAGAAATCCTGGAATGCTGGTGAATATTATGATAAAAAGCACATTTTTTTTAATCATTTTCCTGCAGCCAATCCAAAAATGAACAGGCCTGATCTGTCATGAAAAAATTATATCAATAGATTGCAAGGATCCGGCAAGGGGGATATCCCTGATTTTGCAAGAACCTAAAAATTTGTGATTTTGCTTGATTGATATTGTGCCAATTCTGAAAATTTCAAATTATCGGATGGCAAATTGGATTGCTTTTGCGAATAAAAGTATCAGTCATTGAATGAAATAAAATTTATTTTTATTCTTGACAGCATATGCTGTATTCTGAGCCCTGATATTAAATATTAGCACTCATAATTTTGGACGAAATAGTAAATCAAACCTCTCAGTTTAAAGAAAATTACTTATTATAGTCAAATATTTATGATTCAGGCGATTCTTGCCAGACTGAAGCCTTGCAAGCCAGAATTTTCTGAAATATATAACAATTGTAACGATAAGAATACCCGGCTTATGCCTGGAATTAAACGAATAAAAATTATTTAAACAGATAGATGAATAGAAGAGAAGCAGTCAGGAGGGCTACCTTTTTATTAGGAGGGGCAATTACTTTTTCAGGCTTTGGAGCATTCGCCGAAGTGCTGAGTCCGGTTTCTGGCAATAGGATTGAATCAAAATCATTAGCATCACAGGAAGCATTAATTGCTGAAATTGCAGATACCATTATTCCAGACACCAAAGGAGTTCCTGGAGCTAAAGCTGCAGGTCTGGGCCCCTTCATAGTGATGATGATGCAGGATTGTTATACTCCAGATATTCAAAAGCATTTCGCAGATGGTTTAATGAGAGTTGATGAAGTTTCTCAAAGCCAGTATAAGAAATCATTTACATCATTAACCCTCAAAGAACGCGAAGGGGTATTTAAATTCTTTAAAGCCGAGGCTCAGGCACAAATCGCTGCCGGGACTACTCCATCTCATTTTTTCTCACTAATGTACGAACTCACCTGTCTGGGTTATTACACTTCAGAAATAGGAGCGACACAGGCTTTGCGATATGTTCATATTCCGGGCAGGTATGAAGCCTGTATTCCATTGCAGCCCGGACAGAAAGCATGGGCCACCTAATTATTGATTAACAGAATATTGAATAAGATAGATGAATATTAATATTAAAGCAGAGAAGCAGAATACCTATGATGCAATAGTAGTTGGTTCGGGTATTAGTGGTGGTTGGGCAGCCAAAGAATTGACAGAAAAGGGATTGAAAGTATTAATGCTGGAGCGTGGCCGTAATGTGGAACATGTGAAGGATTATGATACCGCTTTAATGAAACCCTGGGAATTCAAACACAGGGGAAGAATCACACCCGAAGAGCGAAGTCGTCATCTGGTACAAACCCGTGCCGGTCAGTACAGCGAGTTTAACGCAAAGTTTTGGGTAGATGATGTTGATTGTCCTTATACTGAGGTGAAACGTTTCGACTGGTACCGTGGCTATCATGTTGGAGGCAGGTCGCTTACCTGGGGACGTGGTTGTCTCCGTTTGAGTGAAATGGATTTTTCGGCTAATGCAAAAGATGGTTATGGTGTTGACTGGCCGGTACGTTATAAGGATATCTCTCCATGGTACGATTATGTGGAACGATTTGCAGGTATCAGTGGACAAAACGAAGGGCTAGCTCAATTGCCTGATGGTATATTTCTTCCTCCATTTGAAATGAATTGCGTGGAGAAAGCAGTGAAAGAACGAATCGAAAAACATTATAACAAAGAGCGGATGATGACCGTTTACCGAATGGCCAACCTGACCGTTCCTCATAATGGCAGAGGTTCCTGTCAGAACAGAAATCTTTGTAACCGTGGTTGTCCCTTCGGTGCTTATTTCAGTACACAATCTGCAACTCTTCCAGCTGCAATGGCTACTGGTAACCTTACTCTTCGTCCTTATTCGATTGTAAGCGAGATTCTTTACGATAAAGAAACAAGGAAGGCAAAAGGAGTTATGGTGATAGATTCAGAAACCAATGAGCATATTGAGTATTCTGCAAAAATTATCTTCATGAACGCCTCAACGCTGGGAACTACTCAAATCCTTTTGAACTCGACTTCAGATACCTTTCCTGATGGATTGGGTAATAGCAGCGGGCATCTTGGGCATAACCTGATGGATCATCACTTTCAGATTGGAGCATCAGGAAGGGCAGAAGGCTTTGATGATAAATATTACTACGGTCGCCGCCCGATTGGAATCTATATTCCGCGTTACCGCAACCTCGGGGATAAACCGGAGCGGGATTATTTACGCGGTTTCCACTACGGAGGAGGTGCAAGCCGTACAGGATGGCAACGCGCTATTCCTGAAATGGGCTTTGGTCAGGACTTTAAGGAAGAAACAACCGAACCGGGACCATGGACAATGGGACTGGGATCTTTCGGAGAACATTTGCCTGAATTTAAAAACCGTGCTTTCCTTGACAGAACCAAGAAGGATAAATGGGGTTTACCCTTACTTGCTGTGGATTGTGAGTTTGGTGAAAACGAGCGCAAAATGCGTATCGATATGAAAAATGATGCGGCCGAGATTCTGGAGGCAGCCGGGATGAAAGATGTTCAGTCGTTCGACAGACCTGCAGTACCGGGTATGGCAATACATGAGATGGGTACCGCCCGCATGGGACATGATCCTAAGACTTCTGTATTGAACAAATGGAATCAGATGCATGATGTGAAGAATGTGTTCGTTACGGATGGTGCTTTCATGACTTCAAACGCGTGTCAAAATCCATCCCTAACTTATATGGCCTTCACTGCAAGGGCTTGTGATCATGCGGTGAGTGAATTAAAGAAAGGGAATTTATAAGAGAATGCTTTCAGGGTTTTAACCACATAGATACATAGTTTTGTATTAGTGAATCAACAAATGATAACGCAAAGATATTTGGACGAATTGACTTATGTTGTTGTTGGTGCGGCCATCGAAGTGCATAAAGTAATGGGAAGAGGATTGCTTGAAAGCGTTTATCATCAATGTTTAAAAGAAGAGTTAGGACATAGAAAAATAAATTTTTTGACAGAGATGAAAGTACCGGTACTTTATAAAAATAAAGAACTGGAAATTGATTTTTGGTGTGATTTATTTGTTGAAAAATGCCTGGTCGTTGAATTGAAGGCTGTTCAGGAAATTACTTCTGTGTTTGAAGCGCAGCTTCTAACCTATATGAAACTATTAAAATCTCCAAAAGGGATTTTAATTAACTTCAATTGTAGTAATATCTTTAAAGAAGGACAAAAAACCTATGTAAACGAGTATTTTAATTTATTACCGAAAAACTAATGTCTATGTTTCTATGTGGTTAAAATGTAACCACATAGAAATTATAAAATTTGTATACTAACATCAATAAATTGAACAATATCTAATATGTCAAATCAAGTAAAACCAATACGTATTCTTGTTTTAGGTTGTGGGAACATGGGTGCTTCTCATGCTATCGCTTATCATACAAATCCCGGATTTGAAGTCGTTGGACTCGTATCCCGTGGGAAATCAAAGGAAGTATTGAATGCCAGAATGGGGAACAAGTATCCTTTATTCAACGATATGGATGAAGCGATGGAAGCTACAAAACCAGATGCTGTTTGTATTTCTACTTATCCTGATACGCATGAGAAATATGCTGTTCAGGCTTTTGAAGCAGGTTGTCATGTTTTCATTGAAAAGCCTGTTGCCGATTCTGTTGAAGGTGCAGAACGGGTAGTGGCTGCTGCAAAAAAAGCGAATAAAAAGCTGGTGGTAGGCTATATCCTGCGCCATCATCCATCATGGGAGAAATTTATTGAACTGACCGGAGAATTGGGTAAACCGCTGGTGATGAGAATGAATTTGAACCAGCAGAGTGATGGTGCTATGTGGACGCTGCATCGTAATTTAATGAGTACCCTTAGCCCTATCGTGGATTGTGGACTTCACTATATTGATGTAATGTGTCAGATGACCCGTTCCAAACCGGTACAAGTTTATGCGATAGGGGCAAGATTGACTGAAGATATCCCGGCAGGTAATTACAATTATGGACAGCTCCAGATCCGTTTTGAGGATGGATCGGTTGGATGGTATGAGGCAGGCTGGGGACCTATGATCAGTGAAACGGCCTATTTTGTTAAAGATGTATTCGGTCCGAAAGGCTCTGTATCCATTGTTGCAAAAAATGCAGGTGGTGCTGGTAAATCAGCTTCCATTGAATCTCATTCCAAAACAGAGTCGATACTTTTTCATCACGCAGATCTTGACAAGGATGAAAGATTCGCAAAGGAAGATCTCGTAATCAATCTGGAAGATGAGCCAGATCACCAGGAACTTTGTAACCGGGAGCAAAGATACTTCCTGAAATCAATCTTAGAAGATCTCGATCTGACCGCTCATGGTGAAGATGCAGTGAATAGTTTACGGATCGCATTTGCATGTGATGAATCAGTCAAAACCGGTAAGGTAGTTCCTTTGATCTAATTGAATTTTAATCTATTTAGATTAATGGAATGAACAATAAATTTTTATAATAAATGTATGTCAATCAAAACAAATGAAATTCCGGTAGGTGTTATCGGACTGGGCCTGATGGGCTGCAGCATTACGACCTGTTTGCTGATAGCCGGGCATCCGGTGGTGGCAATTGCCCCGATCAGTATCGATATGACTACTGCAGAATCGCGTATCCGTAAACATTTTGTCAAGGCAAAAGAAGAAGGAATGGTAAGCGAAGATCCGGAATTCTATTTTAAGAACCTGATTATTACTGAGGATTACGGAGCCTTGAAGCCATGCAAAATAGCCATAGAATGTACACTTGAAAGCGAAGAAATTAAAAAAGTTGTTTATGGCAAAATCGAAGCAGTTATAGCTGAAGACGCACTGATGACCAGTAATACTTCTGCTATTCCCATCAGTATCTTGCAGAAGATGACAAAACACCCTGCCCGTTTCTTCGGATTACATTGGGCTGAGCCATCACATACGACCCGTTTTTTAGAAATAATTTGTGGTGATGAAAGTGATATTGCAGGTGGTGAATATCTCTATGAAATTTCTAATTACTGGAATAAGGAAGCCACACTGGTGAGAAAAGATATTCGCGGCTTTATTGGTAATCGCTTGATGTATGCCATGTACCGTGAGGCATTTTATCTGGTTGAAAATGGGTATGCAACCATTGAAGATGTAGATAGAGTATGCCGTAATAACACCGGTTACTGGATGACCCTGGTTGGAGTTTTCGGATGGATGGACCTGACCGGTGTACCTGCATACCATAATGTGATGAAGGATCTCAATCCCACCCTTTGCAACGATACCCATGTGCCGAAATTGATCGATGATATCGTGAAGGCTGGCGGAAAGGGAGTTGCCAATGGTCATGGGTTTTACAAATATACACCCGAAGAATCCAAAATGTGGGAAGAGACTTTTGCCGATTTCAATTATGAGATCCGGAACCTGGCGATGAAATATCCTTTTGATATCGTTAAAAGAAAGCTGGCGAAGTTGAAGGAAGAAAAAGAAGGTAAAGACAGTTAAAATGAAGAATCTTTTAGTTCCATTTATCCATGCAGATAATAATGCTCTAGATGAGATTTCGGCGAAGCTGGATCATCTTCATCAGGAACTAATCAATATTACACCCTGGGCAGCATTTCCCTACAAGCCTGAAATTGCATTTGCAATGGCTTATGGTGATCAGGGGGTATTCCTGAAGTTTTATGTAGAAGAAAAGCATATCCGGGCTATTTATTCTGAACCTAATGACCCGGTGTATAAAGACAGCTGTGTTGAATTTTTTGTGTCTTTCGGGGATGAAAAGGAATACTATAATTTCGAGTTTAATTGCGCAGGCACCTGTCTCCTCAGCTTTGGCGAAGAAAGGACTAACCGTATTATGTTGGGTGATGAACTGATTAAATCAATAGCCACACGGAGTTCGATAAAACCTGCTAGTAGCATAGGTTCAAATATTGGTTGGGAGCTTAGCCTTTCTATACCATTCAGTGCTTTTCATTACCACCAATTTAAATCCCTGAAAGGGAAAAAATGCCGGGCTAATTTTTATAAGTGTGGCGACGATCTTCCTGAACCACATTTTGTGGTCTGGAATGAGATAAAAACCGAAGAGCCGGATTATCATCGGCCAGAATTTTTCGGTTCAGTAGAGTTTAATTAACAATTTATTAATAATATTAATTACAAAGAAAATGGAAAAAATAGAAATACAACACCCGGATAAAGCAGATAAGAGTTTTACAACTGGTGCATATTCAGCTGGAGTTTTGGCTGCTGGCGATTGGCTGTTTGTCAGCGGACAGGCTGCAGTAGATTTTACAACAAGTACTTTCGTGTTGGGTACTATTGAGGAAGAAACACATCTGACTATTCACAACGTTAAGCGCATTTGCGAAGCGGCCGGATTTACTCTGGATGATATTGTGAAATGTACTGTTCATTTGAGTGATATCAAAGATTTTGATCGCTACAATGCGGTTTATGCGACTTATTTTACAAAGGTTAAGCCGGCACGTACAACTGTGCAGTCAGGCTTAGGCCATGGCATTAAAGTGGAGATCGATGCAATTGCATTTCGCCAGGGTAAAAAGTAGTATTCCTAAAGGAAATGACTGAAGAATCACTATTTATTTTTGATTGCCATCTCGATCTGTCGATGAATGCGATTGAATGGAACCGGGATCTTAAAAAGTCTGTTTATGAGATCCGGGAGACTGAGATCGGAATGACAGATAAGCTTGATCGGGCTCTTGGAACGGTAGCATTACCTGAATTACGTAAGGGTAAGATTGGTCTGGTTGTAGCCACCCAGATCGCCCGTTACGTTGAACGGGGCAGCCTTATTCCGGGTTGGAATTCTCCTGAGATCGCATGGGGAATATCACAGGCTCAGTTAGCCTGGTACCATGCGATGGAAGATCAGGGTGAAATGGTGCAGATT
>CAYJAM010000003.1:0-31790 GCA_964367725.1 uncultured Sphingobacterium sp.
CATCCGATTCAGAGATCTGACCTACAGATTTATGTATTATATTCACCTGGATCTGCTCAGTAGAAAGTTTCAATAAGGAATCGGATAATGCTTCAATTGAACCATCCACATCACCTTTAACGATCACATTCAGCTCCTTGAAGTTTCCGATCGCCAAACGACGTCCGATCTCATCTAATGTAATATGTTTCTGGGTACGTAATCCCTGCTCACGTTGTAACTGTAACCTCTTATTGGCAACCTGACGTGCTTCAACTTCACTTTCCATCACGTTAAACTTATCACCTGATGTTGGTGCACCCTGCATACCAAGTACCTGGACAGGAGTGGAAGGTCCGGCGTGATCTAATTTAACTCCGCGCTCGTTATGTAATGCTTTTACTTTTCCACTATATCCGCCGGCAAGTATCGCATCACCAACACGCAATGTTCCGGCCTGAATCAGCACAGTAGTGACAATTCCACGACCTTTATCCAATGCTGCTTCGATAACAGTTCCTATTGCCCGTTTATTCGGATTAGCGGTTAATTCAAGCATATCTGCTTCAAGCAGGACCTTTTCGAGCAGTAAGTCAATGCCTGCACCGGTTTTACCTGAAATTTCCTGGCTCTGATATTTTCCACCCCAGTCCTCAACCAGAATGTTCATAGCAGAAAGCTGCTCACGAATTTTATCGGCATTTGCACCTGGCTTATCAACCTTACTAAAGGCAAATACGATAGGAACATTTGCAGCTTGTGCATGATTAATAGCTTCACGGGTTTGAGGCATCACACTATCATCAGCAGCAATTACAATAATTGCGATATCGGTAACATTGGCACCCCTTGCACGCATGGCCGTAAAGGCTTCGTGACCCGGAGTATCCAGGAAAGTAATTTTACGATCATTTTCAAGGGTTACCTCATAAGCACCAATGTGCTGGGTAATTCCTCCCGCTTCTCCGGCGATAACATTGGTCTTACGAACAAAGTCAAGCAATGAGGTCTTACCATGATCCACGTGACCCATTACGGTTACGATCGGAGCTCTTGGTAATTGATCCTCGGGACTGTCGGATTCTTCAAGCAAACCAATTTCTTCATCTTCAGGCTTCACAAACTCAACTTCATAGCCAAACTCATCCGCTACGATCGTAAGAGTTTCAGCATCAAGTCTCTGATTGATGGATACAAACATGCCCAGACTCATACAAGTGGAAATAACCTGAGTAACCGGAACATCAAGCATCAGTGCCAGCTCATTTGCAGTAACAAACTCTGTAACCTTAATGGTTTTAGACTGCATTTCTGCTTCCAAAGCCGCATCTTCCGCAGTCTGAGCAACATCATCACGCTTCTGACGGCGTAATTTTGCACGCTGTGCAAATTTGCCTGATTTACCTGCACCACTTAAGCGTGCAAGTGTTGCTTTTATCTGATCCTGAATTTCTTTATCTGTTGGTTCAGCTTTAGGGGTATCCGGTGTACGTGGCTTATTCCTGAAATCAGGACGCGCAGCACCACCTGCTGTTCCTGCTCCCTGTCCGGGTCTTGTATTCCTGAAGTCAGGACGATTACCCTGATATCCTGCACCGGGTGCAGGACGCGGTGATCCACCGGTTTGCTGGCCCGGCTGACCCTGTTGTGTCGGCTGACCGGGTTGGCCCGGAGCATTATCTTTACGCTTACGCTTACGCTTATGGTCAGCACCTGCAGCACTCGATGATGAGGCAACAGGCTGTCCACGGCGGGCCGGTGAGACTGGTAATTCAATTCTTCCAATGACATTCGGACCTGACAGACGTTCTGCTTTGGCACGAATTACAGTAGCATCAGGATTGCTTTCCTGCGTATTTGGTTTATTTTCTTGTTTCTCTTCTGCTGCTGGTTTTGCAACCGGAGCTTCAGTCTTTTCTTTAATAGGTTCCTTCGGACTTTCAGCAGTTTCCTTTGCTTCTGTTACAGGTGCAGGTTCCACTTTTGGCTCCACTTTTTCAGCAACAGGCTGTGGAATTACTTCCGGTTCTTTAGCTTTAACAGGCTCTTCAACTTTAGCAGCAGGAGCTGGTGTTGCCACAGGCTTTTCGGGCTCAGGACTTTTCTTATCCGGGCGGGTTTTGGAATTCAGGTCATCTAAATTGATCTTTCCGACCACTTTTACACCCGGCAAAGCACTTTCATCTGATTTAGGCTCAGTAGCTACAGGCTCCTGAGTTTCAGCTTTTGGCTTCTCAACTGCAGGAGGAGTAAATGGATTGACATTCTTGATCAGAATCTCTTCCTGTTCAAAATCCTTTGAACGCTGTGGCTCAGTCTTTTCGTTAGTTACAGGAATATCATCGCGACGAATCTTGCCAATAACAATTTGTTTAGCTTCTTCTTTTACGATCTTATCACCCTGAAACTCCTTAAGAAGAACATCGTACATCTCATCGGTGAGTTTAGTATTGGGTCTGGCCTCAACTTTGTGACCTTTTTTCCCTAAAAACTCCACCGCAGTGTTCAGGCCGATATTCAGCTCTTTCGCAGCTTTAAGTAAATTTGTGCTTTTACCTTCTGACATTTATTATTTTAACCTCGCTATTTTTGTACAAAAGTACGTTTTTTATATGTTATATGCTTTGAGGATCGGGCTTTTTCTTAAGCTCTTTAATTCTCCATAAGCAGCAATCGAATAAATTATTCAAATTCTGACTTCAGGATCTCAATCACATCTTTAACTGTAGTGTCTTCCAGGTCAGTACGTTTAACCAATTCATCTACAGATAAGCTTAAAATAGATTTCGCTGTATCTAAGCCAACACGCTTGAATTCTTCAATTATCCAGCCCTCAATTTCATCTGAGAATTCCTCAATATCAACATCCTCATCATCTTCGTGCGCTTCACGATATACATCAATTTCGTATCCGGTAAGCTTTCCTGCCAGCTTAATATTGTGACCACCACGGCCAATTGCCAATGAAACCTGATCAGGTTTCAGATAAACTGCCGCTCTCTTTTCTTCATCATCAAGTTTGATGCTTGTAATTTTCGCCGGACTTAATGCTCTTTGAATATACAATGAAATATTATTTGTAAAGTTAATTACATCGATATTTTCATTTTTCAACTCACGGACAATACCATGAATACGTGACCCTTTCATACCCACGCAAGCTCCAACCGGATCAATTCTATCGTCATAAGACTCTACAGCAACTTTAGCCCTTTCTCCTGGTTCACGAACAATTTTCTTGATCGTAATCAGTCCGTCGAATATCTCAGGAACTTCCATCTCAAACAAGCGCTGAAGAAACTCTGGTGCAGTCCGTGAAATAATAATCTTGGGATTGCCATTCAGCATCTCTACTTTCTCAATGATTGCACGTACAGAATCGCCCTTTTTGAAGTAATCGGCAGGAATTTGCTCTGTTTTAGGTAATAAAAGTTCATTCCCTTCATCATCCAGTACTAAAGTTTCTTTTTTCCAAACCTGATACACCTCTCCGGTAACAATCTCGCCCACACGGTCTTTATACTTCTTGAAAATTTCATCTTTTTCAAGTTCCAGAATCTTGGAAACGAGAGTTTGACGTGCTGCCAGAATCGCCCTTCGGCCAAAACTTTCGAGGGTAATCTGCTCAATAAAATCATCCCCAACCTCCAGATCAGGATCAATTGCTTTGGCTTCAGCAAGTTCGATCTCCAGATCATCATCTTCCGAAAAACCATCTTCCATAACCGTTCTTGTACGCCAGATTTCCAAATCCCCATTATCGGGGTTGACAATAACATCACAATTTTCGTCTGTGCCATACCTCTTCCGCAACATGCTGCGGAAAACCTCTTCCAACACACTGATAACCGTAGGCCGGTCAATATTCTTGAAGTCCTTAAACTCCTGGAATGAATCGATTAAATTAATATTGCTCATTTTTTATTGAATTTGTCCCGTAGGTACGGAACGTTATTTAAAACTCACTAAAACTATAGTTTCTGATATATCTTCAAACTTTATAAAATTCTCCAGCAAAACTGCTTTCTTACCCTTTTCTTTAACACTCTCCTGTATTGTTATACCTGAATCATCTGCACTCATCAATTTACCTTCTCTGATATTACCGTCTTTAAGTTTAACCTTTAATAAACGGTTAATATTTTTCTGATGCTGGCGTAATGATTTAAGAGGGGTATCTATTCCGGGTGAGGAAACTTCCAGTCTGTATGCTTGTTCAATAGCATTTTCCTCTTCAAGATGAAAACCCACATGCCGGCTTATTGCAACGCAATCGCTAATTGCAACACCATTATCTCCATCAACTAAAATAGACAAAATTCCGCTACCATGCATCTGAACGTCCACCAGAAACAAATCCGGACGGTCAGCAATCTTTTCTTCAACTAACTCAATTACACGTTTTTCTATATTCATGATTGACCTTTTTTTAATTCCCTTGAAAAACAGGTTGGTAAAAAAAGAGCCCCGAAATTCTCGGGGCTCTTCTCAGATCGATGCAAATATAAAAAAACTATCCATCATTACAAACACCTGATTTCAATACATTTATAAGCCCGATTTTTTTGAGAGATTGAATTTATATTCTGTAAACCCATCTGAAATAAACAGTTCTCTTGTTTCAATCAGATCCTCGGCATCCTGAAGCAATAGTTTTGTATAACACCGCGCAAAATATAATTGGTTCTTTCTGAAATTATCCTTTGGTTTAAATCGAATACTTTCCCCCTCAATGGTATAAGTACCTTCCAAAGCGGGCTGAAAATCTCTCATTTCGGGATCTACTGGTTCTTCATAAACTGCAAAAAAATTAGTCCATAGCGAATCAGGGAGCGAATCCGTCCTTAATTCCTCTAAAACAGGACTCGCTAAACCAGTTAATTCTATCGAGCTGCTATCGGGATTAAGCCTGATAATTAATTTATTTTGGGTACTTTCCTGAACTAATTCCTGTTTACAGGAATTAAATAAAATCAAAAATATTGCAGAAATATGGAATAGATTCTTCAATTTCATCGTTATTAAATTTTAAACCTAAAAAATATGAGGCTGATCATTGAAATTCTATTAATGGGTGCAGCTGTCGCCATTGCTGCTTACCTTCTTCCGGGAGTTGACGTTGAAAATTTCTGGAGTGCCATTATTGCCGGGATACTTATCGCTCTTGCAAACGCAACCATCGGCACAATTCTCCGGATTCTGACATTTCCGATCAATTTTCTGACTCTGGGTTTGGTTTCTTTCATTATTACCGTTCTCATGGTGCTATTGGTCGACAACCTGATGGAAACCTTTAATACCAGCGGGTTTTTCTCTGCCGTGCTTTTTGCAATTGTACTTGCCCTTATCAATATGATATTTTCGGCATTTCAATCAGAAAAGTCAGCCTAGATATAATCCCGATCCCAGTTTTCCATTATTTTGGGATCGTATACTATTATTCTTTCAAAGCCTCAGTTACCCTGATTACCAGAGGAGACTTGTCTTTTGCTGCCTGAACAAATACCTCTTTATTATCTGTCATCCTGTAATGTTTCCCGAGTTTTTCAATTGCCGAAGCTCTTACCTGTGAAACCTGATCATGAAGAGCCATTTCTTTCAAGGTTTCATGAACAGCTTTACGCTCATCATCCGGCAGATTTTCAATAACGGATAAGGCCGTATGACGAATAAGCCAGCTTTTATCTTTCAGCGCTGACACCACAGTACTTCTTGCTGCTACTTCCTCCTTCATATCCTTCAGTTTCATTATTGCTTCAAGCCTGTCCATAAATAAGGGTGCATGCTGATATTGAAAAATATACTCCTGGATATTTTTAACTTCATTTTTCTCGGCAAGGACATACTTTTCAGCATCAACATTTACAAGATCCGGAGGGTTTGCTGAGGGGAAAATGAACGATTGATTTTGCCTTTCAAGGATAATTTCCTTACGCTCAACCTTCGTACCCGAATAAATGTCTATGGCCATTGGAATCCGGTAAAGCGGCGTTTCTGATAGATTCTGATCCTGGGTTATATTAACACTTATCTCTCTTTTGACAGGATCATAAGAATTCTGAATACTTAAAACCGGATGTCCTGAAGCCAGGAACCATTGATTGAAAAACCAATTCAAGTCCATGCCCGTAATTTCCTCAAAGGCAAGCCTGAGGTCATGAATTTCAGCCGTTTTATAGGAATGCTTTTTTAAATAAAGCTTTAAAGATTCAAAAAATGCCTCATCTCCAACAGTCTTTCTAAGCATATGCAGTATCCGTCCGCCCTTATGATAACTGATCTCATCAAACATTTGTTCTCTATCAGCATAATCAAAACGGATCACATCCGGTTCTGATTTTCGTTTATTTCCGATATAAACCGACATATCCTCCAGACCTTTCAAATCAGCCTGATCCCTGCCATATTTATATTCTTCCCAAAGATATTCTCCGTAGGTGGCAAATGATTCATTCAAAGGCAGATTAGCCCATGATTCGGCCGTAACCAGATTTCCAAACCATTGATGAAATAGTTCGTGCGCTATGATATCTTCGTGATTTTCATCCAGATACTGACCTGCTGACATATTCATACCCTCGAAAAACACTGATGCTGTAGTATTTTCCATAGCCCCGCTTACAAAATCCCGCACAACGATCTGAGAGTACTTGTCCCAGGGATACTCGATTCCGAATTTATTTGAGAAAAACTCCATCATCTCCGGGGTTTTCCCGAATACCAGTTTTGCGGTAGAAGCGTAAGCGGGCTCGGTATAATAACTTACTTCCTTACCCCGCCATGTATCCTTAGTAATTGTAAAATCTCCAACTGCCAGCATGGTCAAATAAGTAGAATGAGGTTGCTCTTGTCTCCAGCTGTCTGTCCGGGTGCCATCCCCGTTCATGCTCGAAAATTCAAGTGTGCCATTCGAAAGGCTCACAAACTCATTTGGCACTGTAATATTAAGTTCCTGAGTCATTTTCTCCTGAGTGCCATTTATAGTTGGAAACCAGTTCGAATTACATTCTGTTTCACCCTGAGTCCAGATCTGTCTTGGTTTCCCTTTATCCTTTCCATCTCTATTTATAAAATAAATACCACGGTCGCCCGCCGAAGCAATATCCTCACCGATCTTTAACTTATTTGGCATTGCCACATAATCAATAAATACTGTGTATTTCTGATCTCTGGTGTATATCTTATCCAAACTGATTCTGAGGATTTTACCATCGTAGGTATATCTCAATGGCTTTTTATCATAGCTGTTCACCAAAGAAACAGAGTTAAAACGAAAGCCATTGGCATTCAATACAAGCTGATCAGAAGGGTAGAAATATGGTTTGGCAAGAATTGTAGCTTTTCCGATCACATATGCACTATCCCAATCAAAACTAAGATCAAGCCGGGTATTAAGTAAATCTGTATTTTTAGTATAGCTTCCCCTGTAAACCGTTGAGCCCTTTGAATTTTCAACAACCGTAATGGGATCAAGATTTACCATCCTTGGTGCAGAACATGCTAACATAAATATTGAAGCCAGGAGAGGGTAGCAAATGATGTATTTTATTTTCATGAGTATGAAATTTGTTTTTTAAGCCCAGTGCAAACGGGACTATATATGCTTTTCAGGCATGTACTTTCCTGCAAATGAGGCTTTATTTTCTATTATTCAAGCAGCAGATTATCAATTGTTTTTTCGAATTCCTGTTTAAAATCTTCAAAATGTTTCCCGGTTCCAGGTCCGCTGAAACCAGTATGGATCTTTCTGACCTTGCCTTTCTTATCAATGATAATCAATGTTGGAAAGCCGTTAAAACTTTTTAACATTGGCAGACTTTTCGCCACCTCAACTTTATCATTTATATAGCCGGTAATTAACATATCATATGGAACACCAAACCTTTCGCGTAAACGTAAAATATTTTTCTTTGATCGTTCATAATCAGTACTACGTTCATAAGCCAAGGCAACAATTTCAAGCCCCTTTTTCTGATACTTTTCATAAAATGGAACCAGATAGGCAGTTTCATCCATGCAATTAGGACACCAGGATCCAAAAAACTGTACCAAAACAATTTTATTCTTAAATTTTGAATCAGAAAGGGATACCTTCTTACCATTCAGATCGGGAAAAGAAAAATCAATTCTATCAAACCCATCCTTCAAAGCTGTTATTGAATAGGCATCTGGCAGGATAGCTTTTGCATCCCGTTTAGCGGTCCATGTCTGAACAGAAGAATATCCGGAATAGAAATTTCCATCCACTATTGTATTGTTATCCAGAATTTTGCCTGTAAAAAGAAAGGCATGACTACCATCGAAACAGGAAAGATAAATGTTATCGTCTGAAACGGTTCCCTCGAGAAAACGGTAATCCCCCGTACTGGTTAAAAATGTGCCTAGCAGGCGGCCATTCTGCTGGTTAAATTCTCCAATGGCAGGAATCGATTTACCCGTCTTTGCGTCCTGAAAGTTAACAGACCAACGACCAGTCACAACAAATTCAGGTTTGGTATTCGCCTTAAAAAAACGCCATGAATACCCATTTTTGGCCTCAATCATCATTACTTCGCTACTATCTGCGAATTGTTTAATCCATTGTCCGTTGAGAGACCCATTCTTGATTTTTGCCCTGATCTCAGAATCAAAAAGAGGCATCTGAATAAATATAGAATCTGATACTGTTGAAATTTCATTAACCCTGAACCTTTCATCCCCGTTTATAACATCCAACAATTTCTTGCCAGCTGAATCAATTACTTCAAAATTAAAAGGTATTTCGGCCCCTGATGAGGTTTTGAGCGTAGCACGCCATATCCCCTTCTCCAGTTGATTATCCGCATTACCCTGGCATGCATAGAAACCTGTGAGGAGAAAAAGGGAAACTATAATTTTGAAGCCATTTTTCATAGAATGATTCTAACTGTCTATTTCAAAATCTCACGTGCAATCACAATACGCTGAATCTCAGATGTGCCTTCATAGATCTGGGTAATCTTTGCATCCCGCATCAAACGTTCGACATGGAATTCTTTAACAAATCCATAACCCCCATGTATCTGAACTGCTTCAACCGTAGTTTTCATTGCCACCTGCGAAGCAAATAATTTAGCCATAGAGCTTGCCTGAGCATATGGAAGTCCCTGATCTTTTAACCAGGCAGCTTTTAAACAAAGCATTCTGGCAGCTTCAATTTCGGTTGCCATATCTGCAAGCTTAAACTGAATTGCCTGATGGCCGGATATCGGTTTTCCAAATGCCCTGCGTTCTTTGGAGTATTGCAGAGCCAGTTCATATGCACCTGATGCAATGCCGAGAGCCTGGGAAGCAATTCCAATACGTCCACCATCCAGTGTTTTCATCGCAAATGAAAATCCAAAACCCTCTTCACCTATCCGATTCTCTTTAGGCACTTTTACGTCGGTAAACATCAGTGAATGCGTGTCAGATCCACGGATTCCAAGTTTGTTTTCTTTAGGGCCTATCGTAAAACCCTCCATGCCTTTCTCAACGATCAGTGCATTTATTCCTTTATGTCTTTGTGCAGGATTGGTTTGGGCTATGACAAGATAGGTCGAGGCGTTTCCACCATTAGTAATCCAGTTTTTAGTTCCGTTAAGTAGGTAATGGTCGCCCATATCGATCGCACTGGTTTGCTGTGAGGTAGCATCAGAGCCGGCTTCAGGTTCAGAAAGACAAAATGCACCCAATTTTTCGCCAGCTGCAAGTGGCTTCAAATATTTTTCCTTTTGAAAGTCAGAACCATATTTCTCAAGTCCGAAGCAAACCAATGAATTATTCACTGAAACCACCACAGAAGCGGATGCATCAATTTTTGACAGTTCTTCCATAGCAAGAACATAGGAGATGGTATCCAGCCCTGATCCATTATACTTTGGATCGACCATCATCCCAAGAAAACCAAGTTCTCCCAGTTTTTTGATCTGCTCATGCGGAAATTTTTGATGTTCATCCCGTTCTATTACCCCGGGTTTCAATTCACTATTGGCAAAATCTCTGGCTGCCTGCTGAATCATCAGCTGCTCCTCCGTAAATTCGAAAAACATAATAATTGGTTTATGGCCCAAAATTAATGTTTCGGGCTTGATTAGTATTTGCTCCTTTGCAAATATTAAGAAATATTTCCGTTAGTTATACGGAGGATAGTTGAATCTGATTTAAAAACTCAAGAATGACAAATCCCTGATTGATAATTTCAGGAGCTGGATCTGATCTTTTTCTCAATTAGTGTTGTGGAATAGCCACTAAGATATTCGATGGTCTTTACTTCTCCGCCATACTGCTGTACCAGGTCTGCGCCAACAATTTGTTCTATAGAATAATCCGCTCCTTTAACCAGAATATCCGGTCTCACCAATTCTATCAGATTTAGTGGCGTAGGCTCATCAAAGATTACAACTGCATCCACAAAGGAAAATGAAGCAAGCATTACTGAACGGGAAAGCTGATCTGTAATTGGGCGACCCGGACCTTTCAATGCTGATGCAGATGCATCAGAATTTAAGCCAATCACTAATTTATCTCCCATATCAGCAGCCTTCGAGAGATAATCGATATGCCCCAAATGAAGCAGATCAAAGCACCCATTAGTAAAGACCACTTTTTTTCCGAGAAGACGCCATACATTCAGTACAGCCTTTATTTGCACTGTTGTATAAATCTTACTTTTAATATTCTCAAGTCTGCTCATTTGGTATTTTTCTGGTGGATTGCTTCAGGAACAAAATTAAACTTATTGAACCAATAATAAGTACAATTAATGTCTGGGTTGTATGAACAAGTAATGCATATGAAAGACCATCAATTTTGGATATTCCATAAATAGTCAAACCTTCCGAAACCATCCAGTGAAAAGCACCGATCCCGCCCTGAACCGGTGCAATCATCGCAAGACTTCCAAAAACCAGGGTAGAAAGTGCTGCACCTGGACCGAGAGCGGATGTAGCACTCAGAGCAAAAAAACACAAGTATGATGAAAGCCCGTACAGCAACCAGATGAACACTGAACTAAGTACAAATGCAGTTTTATTGTCCAAATTTTTAACTGAAAGTACTCCCATCTTCATTCCTGAAAAAAACTTTAAAATACGATTGGAGATACCCCATTTTGTCCTCTTCATCAGGATAAAAAAGAAGATAATAATCAATGTAAATAGTAAAAAAGCGAAGATCAGCAAAGTAATATCTCCAATTCTGCCGCTTAACTTAGTCAGAATATGCTTGTACAAAAAGCCGGATAACAATTTAAATTCTAAAAATATAGCCATTGCGAATACGATTCCCAGCATGAGCAAATCAACCATCCGCTCAGCAATTACAGTACCCAATAGCTTAATTACAGGGATACTGTCCGATTTACTTATGACGCTGCATCTTGCGAGCTCGCCCATGCGTGGGAATGCCAGATTAGCAAGATATCCCATGATTACTGCATGAAAAGTGTTTTGTATGGAAGGGGTACCATGCCCAAGTGAGCCGATCATTAAATTCCATCTGTATGCTCTTATTACATGTGCCAGCAGACTTGCGATAATAGAAAGAAATACCCAAGCGAAATCTGCCTTTTTCAGATCAGAGAGCATTTTATTCAGATCCTGCCCTTTGAAAGCTAAATACAAAAGCAATACACCGATAATCAGGAATACCAGGTATCTGATAAATGTGGCGAGCGAAATTCTCAATATAAATTTTCTTTATTCATGTACATATTATCTATGATCCTGATTTTACCTATTCTGGCAGCTACCAGGGCTATCATTGTAGCCGCCCTTTTTGAAGTAATTGGCTCAAATGTGCGGGCATTAAAAATTTCAAAATATTCAGTCTCAATCCCGGGACATGATTCAAGAAAAGCAGTAACCTTTTTCTTAATTTGACTTAGCGATTCAGTTTTAAATAATTCCTGTGCTAATAAGAGTGATTTATATAAAGCAAGTGCCTGCATTCTTTCCCCGGGTAAGAGGTAAACATTACGGGAACTCATTGCAAGGCCATCATTTTCCCTGATAATCGGGCAAATAACCAGTTTGACTCTGATCTTTAATTTTTTGACCATATGTGTTATCACCATTATCTGCTGATAATCCTTCTGGCCAAAAAATGCATAATCAGGTTTTACGGTATCAAAAAGCTTTTTTACGATCTGTGTTACTCCCTGATAATGACCCGGCCTGATCTTTCCTTCAAGGATCTTATCCAGATTACCCAGCTCGATTTTCCAGAATTCTGAACTATTATACATCTCATCCACTTCAGGAAGAAACAAAACATCACATTTATATTCTCTTAATTTTCTGAGATCTTCTTCTAATGGTCTTGGATAATTTTCGAGATCCTTTTTATCATTAAACTGTGTCGGATTTACAAAAATACTACAAACCACAATATCTGTCTTCCTGCGAGCCGCCTCTATTAAGGATAAGTGACCAGCATGCAAAGCACCCATGGTCGGGACAAATCCAACGGACTTGCCTGCTGAACGTAAATCATCCAGATAGTGATGAATGGCCTCTCTGTTATTGAAGATTTTCAAATTACAATTTGATTTTAATGGGCTCAAAAATGGTTAAATACTTAAACAGAACCAAAACAACTTGCGTAATTCATTGATATTTCATAAGATAATGATTACCTTTGCTCTTCGAAAACTTTTCTTAAACTCAAATTAATCAAACCGGAGATGGCAAAAACGAAGATTCTTTTTATTACGCATGAGATGTCGCCTTTCCTTGAACTTACCAAAATTTCTGAGATTACCCGTCACTTACCTCAGGCTATGCAGGATAAAGGATTTGAAATCCGAATTCTGATGCCACGTTTTGGAAATATTAATGAGCGCCGCAACAGACTACATGAAGTAATACGACTTTCGGGTATGAACATTATCATAAATGATAATGACAACCCCCTAATTATCAAGGTTGCTTCAATCCCTTCTGCCAGAATGCAGGTATATTTCCTTGATAATGAAGAATACTTTCAGAGAAAGCATGTATTTACTGATAACAACAATAAATTCTATGCAGATAATGACGAAAGAACCATATTCTTCTGTAAAGGAGCTCTTGAAACTGTTAAAAAACTAGGCTGGTCTCCAGATGTAGTACACTGTCATGGATGGATGAGTGCTCTTGTACCTGCCTACTTAAAGACTTTGTATAAAGATGACCCTACTTTTAAGAATTCAAAAGTAGTCTATTCTTTATATGAGGATAATTTCGACACCTCACTAAGCGCAGAGTTTGCTACAAAAGCAATCATGAACGGAATGAATGCAGAGCATACAGAAATGTATTCTGATGCTACCAACACCGCCTTGAACCTTGGAGCAATCTCCTATTCTGATGCGGTGGTTTGTGCCTGCGAAAATATCAATGAAGAAGTGTTAAAGTTTGTTAAAAAATCTAATAAACCGCTTTTGGAATTCAATTCCACTTCAGATTACGAAAATTATTATAACCTTTACGAAGAAATTGCTAGTGAAGAATTAGTGTCATTAGCCTAAACGTAATAAGCAAAGCTCAGGGTATTGAAGTGGGATACTTAATTAAGAGTGTAAATAGCCTGCAAGCTTTTAAAAATTAATGTAATACGGATGAAATTATACAAACTGGACTTATTAACGTTGTTGATAAGTCTTTTTACTTTAAGCAGCTGTCAGAATACAGATTCTATTGGCCTTGATGTTGACCCGGCTACCGAAGTTACCGGTACCTTTACAGATACAATTACTGTTATCTCATCAACTGTTAAGGAAGACACCATGGTTACAAATACCCTTGTAAAATATCCACTAGGATATTTGGTGGATCCAATTTTTGGAAAAACAACAGCAAATATTGCGATGTCACTGACACTTGATCCTCCGGGGCTAACTTTTGGAACCACTCCAACACTTGATTCAGCAGTTCTGGTACTTTATTATGCCAAGGATTTTTATGGTGACAGTACATCAAATTTTCAGGTTGATGTTCATCAGCTTAATAATGCTTTGAGTACTTCAGTACAATACTATAATACACAACCACAAAGCTATGGATCTACCCTACTCGGAAGTAAAAAACTTAGATTCAGTGTCAAAGACAGTGTCAGAATTACAGAAATTGTTACAGGGAAACCGGATAAACAAGTGACCAGAGCACCTCAGATGCGGATACCGATCAATCCAGGCTTTATTACTGCTAACTTTCTGAATGCCAGTAGCACCACTTTAAGCAGCAATGATTTGCTGAATAAGGCAGTCAAAGGATTTTATCTTACTGTTAACAAGGCACAAAGTACCGGACCAGGTGGTGTTGCATTTTTTAACCTTACAGACTCCAGCAGACTTGAAATTTATTATAAAAGTCAGAATGGTGCTTTGATTGATACCACCTTGCACAAATTCCCTATTGTTAATAATTCAGTGCCTGTAATTGCCGACTTTAAACATGATTATTCCGGGACAGCTATTCCTGCTAATTTGAATAGTAACACCCAACAAAATTTTACTTATGTTCAGGGTTTAGCCGGTTTACGGACGAAAATTCGCTTTCCACACATCGAAAAGTTAAAAAACCTCGGGAATATTACCATTAATAAAGCTGAACTGATTGTATCAGTTGTTGGCGGCACAGATGCATTTCCTCCAGCATCAAGGTTAATCATGTACCGTACGGACATTGCAAGCCAAAGACAATTTATACCGGACTTCAGTACTGAACCTGCATTTTCATTAACTGATCTCGACTTCGGTGGCTTTTATGACTCAAGCAAAAAGCACTACAAGTTTCAGATCACAAGCTATGTTCAGGATATCATAAAAGGTAAACTGAAACAATACGACACCTATATTGCACCGGTCAACTTAGAATACAATCGTTCAGCTGGTCCGGTAGTATCCGGAAGTACCGCTGGTGGTGCAGTGATCGGCAGCGGGAAATCAGGTTTGAGCTATCAAATGAAACTCAGAATAATTTATAGCAAGATAAATTAAACTTCCAGCGACCCTTCATAATATACAATCTAATTCTTAGTTTCGGCAATTAATCATTCATAATTATGTGTGGAATAGTTGGTTATATCGGGTACCGTGAGGCCTGGCCTATTATTATCAAGGGCTTACAACGCCTTGAATACAGGGGATATGACAGTGCCGGAGTGGCCCTGATGAACGGTCATCTGAGTATTTACAAGAAGGCTGGAAAAGTAAGTGACCTGAAACAATCGGTTGAAGGCGAAAACCTGGAAGGTAGCCTTGGAATGGGACATACCCGCTGGGCCACACATGGCGAACCTTCGGATCGTAATTCTCATCCACATACCTCAGGCGATGGCCGCCTGGCAATTATTCATAATGGTATTATAGAAAACTATTCAAGCCTGAAAGAGGCATTGTTATCCAGAGGGCATGTTTTCAAAAGTGATACAGATACTGAAGTATTGATTCACCTTATTGAAGATATCCAATTGCAGACAGGACTTGACATCAGGGAGGCAGTAAGAATTGCCCTTGATAAAGTGATCGGTGCATATGCAATTGTGATCATGGATAAAGATGAACCTGACGAACTGATCGCTGCCCGTAAAGGTAGCCCAATGGTACTGGGTGTTGGCGAGGGTGAATATTTTATTGCCTCAGATGCCTCTCCAATAATTGAATATACTAAAAATGTGATTTACCTGAATGATAATGAAATCGCTTTTATCAAACGGGATGAATTACTGATTAAAAATATTGACAATACTATTCAAATCCCTTACGTTCAGGAGCTGGAATTAAAGCTTGAGATGCTTGAAAAGGGAGGATTCGATCATTTCATGCTTAAAGAGATCTTTGAACAGCCAAGGTCGATAAAAGATTGCATGAGGGGCCGTATCTATCCGGAGGAGGGCTACGTTCAACTGGGAGGTATCAAAGAATATGCAGAAAAGCTAAAAAATATTGACCGTATCGTGATCGTGGCCTGCGGAACCTCCTGGCATGCAGGCCTGGTTGGAGAATACCTGATAGAAGAATATTCCCGTATCCCTGTTGAAGTTGAATACGCATCAGAATTCAGGTATCGTAATCCGATAATCTCAGAAAAAGATATTGTAATAGCAATCTCTCAATCAGGAGAAACTGCCGATACGATGGCTGCAATCGAACTTGCAAAATCAAAGGGGGCTACTATTTTTGGAATTTGTAATGTTGTTGGAGCCTCTATACCCCGGTTAAGTCATGCAGGTGTATATACCCATGCCGGACCAGAAATAGGGGTTGCCTCAACCAAAGCATTTACGGCACAGGTAACCGTTCTTACACTCATGGCATTGTATATGGCACAGCAAAGAGGTAAGATCACACAAAGCAAAATGGTTCACCTGCTTACTGAACTTGACAATATTCCAGCACTCGTTGAAAAATGTCTGCTTTCGAATGATAGCATAAAAAATATTTCTGAAGCCTTCAAGGATGCAAGTAACTTCTTGTTTTTAGGCAGAGGAAGTGGTTTTCCTGTAGCACTTGAAGGTGCCCTTAAGTTGAAGGAGATTTCTTATATCCATGCAGAAGGTTATCCTGCAGCTGAAATGAAGCATGGGCCTATCGCTTTGATAGATGAAGAAATGCCGGTAGTATTCATTGCTACAAAAAACTCTTCTTACGAAAAAGTGATCAGTAATATACAAGAAGTTAAAGCCAGAAAAGGCCGGGTTATTGCAATAGTTACAGAGGGAGACACTGTAGTTAAAAACATGGCCGATTTCACCATAGAAATACCAGACGCTGACGAAATCTTCCTGCCGCTTCTTGCTACCATCCCATTGCAGCTTTTATCATACCATATCGCGGTATTGAGAGGCTGTAACGTAGATCAGCCAAGGAACCTGGCAAAATCGGTAACGGTGGAATAAGTCTTTTTCTACAATATAAATTCAATAAAAGGTACAGTATTTAGTAAGTTGGGTATTTTCAATTGTAAAACAATTGGCATGTTATTCCCTATTTCCCATTTCCCATTTAACTTAACTATTACAAGAATAAATTAAGTACCTTGTATTAAAAATCAGGCATCATGACCAGCAGAATTCCATTCGTAATAGCCATACTCACGCTTATCTGCGGAGTATTTATTTCCATTATTTTCGGAGCCAATGAAGATTTTTTTAAAGACAAAATCAAGGAAGGTTTAAGCAAAAATGAAAAGATCAACCTTATTCAGGATGCTGCAGAAAAGGATGTTGTTTTAAAGGCTGAGGCTGAAAAAAACTGGAGATACTATCAAAGATTTCACTTTCATGCTACAGGAATAGGAGCAATGGTAATGGGCGTGCTGCTTTTTATATCATTTTTAAATGCTCCTGAGGGAATAAAAAATATCACCTCCTATGCTACTGCGATTGGCGGATTTCTTTATCCCTTTGTCTGGCTTTTCGCGGCAATATATGGCCCTGAATTAGGCAGAGAAGTGGCTAAAGAAAAATATGCCGTTTTCGGATACATGGGTGGTTTATTTTTAATTGGTCTGTTTTTGAGCCTTTATATGGCACTTAGATATTCATTCAAAAGCAGTAAATAATTTCTAATACGCAGTCCATTTAAGCTTTCAGGAAAGTGCTGCATTAGCAACTCTCATACTATTTCCTGAAAGAATTTTTTGAATGTCAACATCCGAATAACCCATTTGAACCATTCCTACGGTAAATAGTGGCCAATTGGTCCAGGCCAAGCTTTGAATCATGTCTGAGCTTTCCTTGAAATCATCTGGCGGCCAAAGTGCTTCCCAGCGCGTTCTCTCAGGATTTCGTGCAGAAATCTTCTTGCTTTCCTCATTTGAAAATTGAGATCTGTAGGCTACATCAGTTCCAATAGCAACATGGTCAACTCCAAACTTTTTTACTACATAATCAATATGCTTCATCATCATTGCGATATCACCGCTACCTCCAAGAAACCTTGGTATGCAACAAATTCCAATATACCCACCGGTGTCGGCAATTGCACGAATCACATTATCCGGTTTCGAACGAATATGCTTATTGATGGAAGCCACTGTGGTATGACTGGCTACCATGGGTTTCTCTGAAACTTGAGCTGCTTCCAAGCTTGTCTGCCATCCGGAATGAGCAATATCCACAATCACACCAACACGATTCATTTCCTTAACTACCTCACGTCCGAAATCACTCAATCCCCCATTAGCTTTTTCTGCACAACCATCCCCAATTACATTTCTTCGATTATAGGTAAGGTGCATCATTCTAATTCCCAAATGGAAGAATACGCTGATATATCTTAATTCATCTTCTACAGAAATCCAATCCTGCGGCAAAGGAACGCCATTACCAGTGAAATATAAAGCATGTCGATTTTCCTTTTTAGCCCTTAGAATGTCTTCTGGCTTTACAGCTTTACTTACAAAATCACTCATCATATCAGTAGAATAAGTAAAGTTCGCTAAGCGCTTAAGCAGACGACTAATCCCATTCCCTTCTTCACCAGTATTCTGTACCACACAAGTTACCCCGGAAGCCTTCCAGGCATTTTCTAATTCCTCCCTTTCTCTTTTATCAATGACAAAACGAGTCATAGACTGACTTTCCATCAAGTCCTGTAGTTCCAACTGAGATGCTTTGGAATCTATTGCCGAATTTATCAATGAAGCATTAGGTGCAGCCGATGGCATGAATCCATAGCAATCAATGACAAGGGAATTCATGTGTAATTCAAGGCCCCGTTCAAGCTGTTTCTGACTGGGTTTAAGGATGCTTTTAGCTATCTCAAAATTCTGTTTTATCTGTTCATTTATGGCATATCTTGAATGATCTAAGCTTAAAGATGATTGAAAATTAGGTTTAGGGAATTCATTGGCTTGAGCAAACCCTCCAAAAAAACCATCACCTGCTATAGCTAAACCGGCCATGCCTGAAAGCTTTAGGAAATCTCTGCGCTTATTTTTCATTAGAATATATTGTTTATAAAATGCGATAAATCTTTAATAAACCATTATTATTTTATCTCATGAGCTAAGCTCATGCAGGTTTCGTAAAAACTGTTTTTGATTTGAAAAAATTTTAAATAAATTCAAAATGGTATCCTAAAACAACTAATCCCTCTTAAGAGGGTTAATTGACTATAAAGCTTAATATCTTGAAGCAAAATCTGCAGCATAACCATTAATAACAGCATCACTTAAATGAGTACCTGAACTAATGAGGATACGGTATCTCAATTTCAAGGTACCCCCTGCAGGAATACTATAATTTAACTCTTCTTTTTTATTCGTAAAATCCTTTACTCCAAAGGGATTTGCTGCAAATAGGCCATAACCCCGTGCATGCCAATAAGTAGGATAACTCAGGTTTTTAGGATGATCACAAATAACCAATGACACTTTTTCATCTCCAATATTTCCGTAAAGATCCATCCATTTAGCACGTTTCCCCCAAACGCCCTCTCCTTCATCCCCCTCACTGCTCCTGTAATTTCCTGTTGGGGCATCATTCACCAACTTCCTTACTGTAGTTGGATTACCTTGTGCATCCGTCAAGGTCAGGTCTTCTTTTGAGGGAAGTTCAAGCTGTCTGGCTACGCGGATTCCAAAACTGCCCTCTTTCGTATCCTTCATACTTACTGCTCCGGCACTTGCTTTTAAAGTAACAATACGGTCGATAATTCGAACAGAGCCTTTATCAATAAAATGAAATTCCGTGTTTTCTGCCAACAATTCTTTCCCGTTAGGATCAATCCAGCTGGCCTTTACAATCAATACACCTTCACCTTTTCCGCCTGCAATTTTTTGAATTCCTAAATGCTTAATCTGACCACCATTTACACTCCGTTTCCCTTCATGCCCATTACCCCAAAAATCAATTCCATTAACGTTCCCATAATTTAACCAGTTTCCGGTATGATGGATATGATCCCGGCGCTCACCTTCCCTTGGTTCGATTGGAAAGCCACGGGTAATAGGATTTCCAGAGGCCGTTAGTACCGGAAAAAGTATTGGTTTATATACGGTATCCAACCACTGATAAGAGGTGAATAGTTTCCCTCCAATCAAAACATCAACCCTTTTATCAGCCTCACTTTTAACAATTTTTATCATTGAAGCCTGGCTGTTTGAAGTCTTGGTCTGCGCATAGATAGCACAGGAACTTGCTAAAATAATTGCAATTAGCAGTTTAGAAGTTAATTTCATCTTTGTTTTATTTCTTACGTTTTAATAAAATAATCTTCGAAAATTAAACTTTGGATGGAACTACATAAGGACTCCGATATTTACGGGTCAACATCGCATCGGCTGCAGGATCGTTAATACACTTTTCAGTATTTCCAATAAACCTTATCTCGCGACCAAGGCGATAAGATATATTTGCTAAAAACGGTACGGCAGATGAATAATGCCCATCTAAAATATCGCAATGCAATGTTTCATTATTACCCGACTTAATTGCA
This sequence comes from uncultured Sphingobacterium sp., assembly GCA_964367725.1. Lineage (GTDB taxonomy): Bacteria > Bacteroidota > Bacteroidia > Sphingobacteriales > Sphingobacteriaceae > Daejeonella. Next base: position 20,402 of record CAYJAM010000003.1, read on the forward strand.
TCAAGAAAGTTGACAAAATGTTCCGTATTGCTAGAACCTGTTAGCGTTTCTGAAGCATTGGCTTGTACAACTTTAGATCCTGCAAAAGGCTCTGATTCTTTATTCCTGTAGGCTCTCCAGGTACTCCCATCAATCTCAAGATAGCCTTCACTACCATAAAAAATATTGCCAATTTTAATTCCAAGACCGGATTCACTATTAGAATACCGTCCCCTGGTTTCAAACTCCAGAATTTTACCATCATTATATTTGGCAATAGTAAGTTGTGTATTTGGAGTTTCCTGCTCACATTGAGTACGATCAATTCCATAAATTCCGCCGGAAGAGAATACTGATACAGGATGCTCATTTTTATTTAGTCCCCAGCGAGCTATATCAAATTGGTGTGGACCCTGATTTCCGGTATCCCCATTCCCGGTATCCCAGAACCAATGCCAATTGTAATGACCTCGTTTTTCATTATATGGCCGGTAAGGAGCGGGACCTAACCATCGGTCATAGTGAAGGCTGGCAGGCGGGGTGCTGTCTTTGGCAATACCAAAGGAATCTCTGGGTTTAACGCAAAGACCTCGAGCCATATAAACCTCACCAATTCCACCACCATGAAGGAATTTCATCGCTTCCATTACATTAGGAATTGAGCGGTTCTGAAAACCAACTTGAATACGCTTATTATACTTTCTTGAAGCTTCAATCATCTTTCTGCCTTCCCAAATATTATGAGATGCTGGTTTTTCAACATATACATGCTTACCGGCCTGACAGGCCCAGATAGTTCCGAGAGCATGCCAATGATTCGGAGTAGCAAAGGATACGATATCAATTTCTTTATCGTCCAGAACTTTGCACATATCCCATTCTGTTGTAGGTTTTATGCCTGTTTTATCTAAGACTGTTTTTGATCGAGGATCAAAAAATTGTTCATCTGTATCGCAAAGTGTTTTTAGGCGTACATTATGACTTTCCTTTAATTCACACCATGCATCAATATGAGATACTCCACGCCCTCTTATTCCAATTACTGCCACATTAATACGATCATTAGCCCCTAAAATTGATCCATAGGATTTAGCACTGAAACCCATGCCTCCAATTGCTAGTCCGGCACCCCCAATAAGGCTTTTTTTAATAAAATCTCTTCTTTGACTCATTTTTATAAAAATTTAAATTGTTTTAATTCCAATCAAGGAAATTAACAAATGTCCTGGTGCGGTATGCGAAATATCACAGAAAGTTAAGGGCAGACATTAATTTCATTTAATCATCATTTCGTTTTAATATTAGCCACCAGATTTTTAAAAACAACCATTTGCTCCTTCATTGCTTTTATCTTATCAGGCGGAGTAGAACTGGCTTCAAGAAGTATCCAACCATTATAATCAATACCTGCAAACAGATTAAAAAGCTGCTGATAGGGATAGTCGTTCTGGGTCAGTTCACGAACATGAACTGTATCCCCAATCCACTGCTTTACCAGGTTAAAATTGCTTTCAAGACCGGGTGAGTTTAGGTCAACAATATTGCTATTCCAGCAGATTTTAACATTCGGATTTGTTACCTCATCAAAAATGGCTTTCATATTTGGTAATTCCTGTGTAATTGGGCCATGTGCTTCAACCCTAACCAACATACCGTAATCATTGGCAAATTTTCCAACTTCATTCAATGAATTAGCAATCTGAGTTACAGTTTGCTCTCTGGGAATATTGGCAGGAAGCGTATTTGGTTTTACTTTGATGCCGCTGGCCCCTATATCTCTGCAAAGTTTGATATATTCCTTTGTCTGTTCGATGTTATTACGGAGAATGGCCCGATCCGGACTATGATATTCAAAGTTCGATCCATATCCTACACAAGTTACCGGACTGTCGGCAAACCTGCTCTTCACCTCAGCTCTTTGCGAAGCACTAAGACTGATCTCTACCCCATGTGCATGTTGGGTACGAAGTTCAACTGCTTCAAAACCGGTCTTTTCACAATTAGAAATAATAAGAGGTAAATCCCAGTCCTTTCCCCATTGATAGGTAACCAAGCCGAATTTCATAGCAGACTTTTTGATGTTTATTGTTGCATCAAAAATCTGGTGCGTAAGAGAGGCGTAAGAGCTGGAACCAGCAATTGCAAGTCCGGCAGAGCATATCAGGCTACTTTTTATAAAATCTCTACGTGCTGTCATTTAATTAGTATTTGAAAAACTATAGATTTCACATATTAAAATCAATATACTACAAAACTTTATTTAAAATCAATTAATTCATAATCATCTCAATTAAAGTGAATTGCAGCTATTTATATTGAAAGTAAACAGTAGAAAGGGAATTTAGGCTTAGCAAGGTTTTTTGAGAAACATTTCTATTTAAAACAATTGCCTTAAATAACTAAATTTGCGGGATGCAAATTCACATATTAAAATCAAAAATTCACAGGGTTAAAGTAACAGATGCAGATCTTAACTATGTAGGCAGTATTACAATAGATCAGGACTTAATGGATGCAGCTAACATCCTGGAGGGCGAAAAAGTGCAGATCGTTAATAATAATAATGGCGAACGATTTGAAACCTATACGATAACCGGAAAAAGAGGGAGTGGAGAAATTATCCTGAATGGTGCAGCTGCAAGAAGGGTTATGAAAGGTGATGTAATCATAATCATAACCTACGCCATTATGGATGCAGAAGAAGCCAGGAACTATAAGCCTGTTGTTGTATTCCCGGATGAAGAAACTAATTTATTGAAATAAATATAGCATTCATGGCTCATCAGTATGAGTTTTAGCTGAGCCGGAAATCAATCTTGTAATTTCATTCAGCTCATCATCTGACAAATATCTCCATTTACCTATGGGTATATCCAGCCTGATGTTCATTATTCTCACTCTTTTGAGTTTAATTACCTTATAATCAAGGTATTCACACATCCTTCGGATCTGCCTGTTAAGTCCCTGGGTGAGTATTATTTTGAATCTGTTCTTATCCAGCTGGTCTACCTCACACTTGCGGGTTATGGTATCCAGGATTGGAATTCCGTTCCTCATCCTTTTTAGAAATTCAGGATTTATTGGCTTATTTACAGAAACAAGATATTCCTTTTCATGATTATTTCTGGCCCGAAGTATTTTGTTGACAATATCTCCGTCACTTGTAAGCAAAATCAGTCCTTCACTTGCTTTATCAAGGCGACCGATTGGAAAAATACGCTTCGGATATTTGATATAATCGATGATATTATTTTTTTCAGCCTTTGTGTCGGTGGTACACACAATTCCTACCGGCTTATTAAATGCAATATATACCGGCTTTTCCTCCGGTGTTGAAACAAGTTTACCATCAACCCTTACTTCATCATCTGGGACTATTTTAGTCCCCATTTCTGGTACCAAACCATTGATAGTAACCCGGTTTTCAAGAATCAGTTTATCCGCAGCTCTACGCGAACAATAGCCGATTTCGCTCAGGTATTTATTTATTCGTGTTGACTTTGGTTCCTCCATTTATTTCTTAAGCTCTATAATTAATTCCATGTATTTAAATCAGGCAATTGTATCTGAAAATAATAATGAAGTTCAATTATTACGATTCAGAAGCTCAGTTAATCTGATAATCATCCATGGCACATCCAATCGGTGCTCCCGGAGGTGCAGATTGGTGTAATGTTGCTTTCGCTTTTTCAGGTGCTTTTATCCTGTCAAGAGTGAGTAATAAATAGCCTTTGAATGTGCTATCTTCTGTGGTTTTTAATTGATTCTCTGCATACTGCTTCAAATCTGAAATCGATTTGAGTAGTTGTGCTCTTACAGCAAATGAAGCCTCTTCATTTAGAGAAACCGATAAAAGGTAAGTTAGGAGCAATTGTTCATTCTGTCTTTGTATCAAACCTTGTAAACCACTTAACCTTGCCGATTTCCATGTTCTGGCAATCAATAAACCGATCATCTCATCTAAACCCAAACCATTACTTGTGGATTGATATTGCGTCATCCTGTTCATACGGGCAGGATTAAACAAGAATGAAAGTGGCATATCTGCTGCAGCTTCTGCTGCTGACAGAGGGTCGAATGCCAGGCCTGTTCTTCTTTTGAACAATTCCCGATCATAGGAGTACCCCGCTGGTCGGGGCGGAATTAATTTAACAATACTTTCAGGGATAGCCAGTAATTTGGGGTCCAAACAATCTGCAAGAGCATTCAAAGCATTAAGCTGAACTGCCTTAGATACCGGCTGGGTAATCATTTGACCATCGCCCTTTAAAGCATACGAATAGTACATCCCACCAAGCACTTTTGAGACAGCTTCAACCTGATAGCGGTGATAAAGATAAACCGGAACCAATACATCCTCCAGCATTGACATAGGCATTCCTTTTGGGATATTATTAAGGCCAAACTGTGCAATTGCTTTTGCACGCACATTCATAATATTCCTCAATTCTTTAACCGGATCTTTTCCATTATCCCATAAATGTGCTTCAGGATGTAATCCGGCAGGATCACGTGCATCTCTATCGGAAATAAAAGTCAGGTTTTTCCTGGCTGCATCTTGCAATATTTTGTTCAATTCCTCCGATTCATCGCTTCCTTCAGGAAATTGTGAATATCCATACTGGATGCTTACCTTATCCCAGTCACCAATTTCGTTGGTATAGGCATCACTTAAATCGATTTCATTCCTGCTATTAAGGCTTACCAGAGGTGGTGGGTAATCCATCACACTTGCCCTGCCCTGCGAACTCGATATGTAGTTGTGCATCAGCCCGATGGTATGTCCTATCTCATGGGCCGATAATTGTTTTAAACGCTGCAATGCCATTTTCAGCATAGGATCATCAGCCGGTACTTTACCATCCTCAAAGGGCGCAAGAAGTCCCTGAGCGATTAAATAATCCTGCCTTACGCGCAAAGAACCCAGACTTACATTTCCCTTAATAATTTCACCTGTACGAGGATCGACAACCGCATCGCCATAACTCCATCCCCTTGTTGAACGATGTACCCAATTGATCATGTTATATCGAATATCCATCGGATCAGCATCCTCGGGTAAGATTTTCACTTGAAAAGCATTGATAAAACCTGCCGCTTCAAAGGCCTGATTCCACCAGGACGCACCTTCCATCAAAGCTGTCCGGATCGGTTCAGGCGTGCCATTATCCAGGTAGTAAATGATTGGCTTAACTGCTTCACTTTTTACAGCAGAAGGGTCTTTCTTTTGTAAACGATGGCGAATGATAGTATATTTCTGTATAGGCTCTTTAACCGCTGAACTGTAGTCAAAATACGAATGAGTAATAAATGGTGAACGGGCATCGTAAACCCTTTTTTGAAAATTATTATCCGGTAATTGTACAAATGAATGGTGAATTCTCAAACTAATTGCTTCTGCCGATGGACTAACTGATTGCACAAATTCACCCTGCTTTCCATCGTTATTTACAAATGTATTTGTGGCTTCAATCTCTGTATTCAAAGGAAAGTTTTTACACCTGGGCAGATAGATCGCAGAGCGGCTTGCATCAAGAGAATAATTTCCCTGGTTAGATGATCTTAACCGGTTCGCAACTTTTATTGCATCACGAAGTAAGAAATCACTTGCATCGATTAGTACTGAGCCTTTGCTTTCGGCTGCAACTGTAAAAGCCCAGATTACCGATTGGGCAAATGATTGTTCCACTGCCCTCTTTTCTGCTTCCCCACCCGATTCTGCACGATATTTATAGTTAGGTTCAATCAGTAATACCTTGTTCCCAATCCTGCTGAACTTTAGGACATGGGTTGATCCCAGGCTTCCCCTGTCGAGTCCTATATCATTCGAACCCAAGCCTGCCGGAAGAGAGGTTTGATAAAGAATTTCTTTGTCAAGTTCATCAATTCTGAACCATATTTTCCCTGTGCTCTCATCCCAGAAATAATTTATGAACCCTTCGAGAAGTTTCATATTTTTTGTTTTTTCAGAAATAGGATCTACATTCTGAGCGGAGGAGACTAAAAAAGATGTAAGCAAAATGAATAATACAGACCAAACCCTGTTCAGTCCGGATAAGCGGAAATTAAATTTATTCATAATTGGCTTTAAGCAAATAAACCTATTAAGAAGATTCTGTTATTGCAAAGATTTCAATAAATATAGTTCAAACAAGAGTTTCCGGGACCTGGTGAAACAAAAAGGGTTCTGTCATGACAACAGAACCCCTTACAGAATATAATTGGTTAGATTATGGTACAAAAGTATAAAAATTTTTAATATCGATATAATCAATATTAATTATATTTACATAGCTAAAAACTATAATATGACCTTAGTACAATTAGAATATATTGTTGCTGTTGATACCTACAGAAGTTTCGGAATTGCTGCAGAGAAGTGCTTTGTAACCCAGCCTACTATGAGTATGCAGGTACAAAAACTGGAAGAAACCCTTGGAGTAAAGATTTTCGACAGAAGTAAACAACCCGTTTTACCAACAGAGATCGGAGTTGAAGTAATAGAGCAGGCGAGGATCATATTGAAAGAAAGTTATAAATTAAATGAGCTGATCAGCAACCAGAAAAATATAATTACCGGTGAACTCAGAATCGGGATAATCCCAACTATGGCGCCATATCTGATGCCAAAAGTAATTTCTGCCTTTATGGAAAAATACCCGGATGTACAGCTGCAGATATGGGAATATATGACCGACCAGATTGTTCAGGAATTAAAAAACGGATTACTAGATTGCGGGATACTTTCAACTCCGCTTGAGGATAAAAGCTTGTGTGAAACACCTCTTTTTTACGAATCATTTGTAGCTTATCTTTCTAAAGCAAGCCCCCTGATTAATAAAAAGAACATATCGGCAAAAGATATTAATATTGAAGATCTGTGGCTTCTGAATGAAGGCCATTGCATGCGCAATCAGATTCTGAATATTTGTAATCGTAAAAAAACAGATGAGCAGAAGCCTCTTGAATACAATACCGACAGCGTTGAAACTCTCAAACGCATGGTTGAATTGAACAAAGGCATTACCCTTTTGCCCGAGCTTTCAATAAGTGATTTTTCAGTTAAGCAGCTTGACCGGGTACGTTATTTTAAATCACCCGAACCCAGCCGCGAAATAAGTATTGTTACACATAGAAATTTCCTTAAGCGCAAGCTGATATTAATCCTTGAGAAGGAAATTATTGAAGCTATTCCGAAACGAATGCGCAGCAAAAAGAAAAAAGAAATTATGGAGATTAAGCCCGACTAATCCTTACTTCTGAATTTTGAAATCACAAAGACGATCAATGCGATAACCACTATGACAACAAAAATACCGGTATATGCACCAGCTTTAAAAATACCGGTTATCAGATCACAACCCGATAAAAGGCTAACAGCCAAAAAGGCTACAACAAAAGATAAATTTTTCATAAGCATTTAAAATAAAAACAGTGATGTATTTCAATATACATCACTGTTTCAATTTTAATGCCAAATGCAATTATTTTGCTTTCGCGAAGCGCTCAGCTACTGCATCCCAGTTAACAACATTCATAAATGCTGCAACATAATCTGCACGTTTGTTTTGATATTTAAGATAATAAGCATGCTCCCAAACATCCATTCCTAAAATTGGTGTTCCTTTAACCTCAGCGATATCCATCAATGGATTATCCTGGTTTGGAGTAGAACTTACCTGTAATTTTCCGTCAGAACTAACTGAAAGCCATGACCATCCGGATCCGAAACGGGTCATACCTGCCTCAGCAAATTTTTTCTTGAATTCATCAAATGATCCGAAAGCCGCATCAATAGCCTTAGCCAAATCTCCTGAGGGAGCACCGCCGCCATTAGGCGACATTACCGACCAGTAAAGTGTATGATTAAAGTGACCTCCACCGTTATTTCTAACCGCCATCGGGAATTTAGAAATATTTTTCATCAGGTCTTCAATCTTAAGATTTGCGCCGTCAGTTCCATCCAGTGCCTTATTTACATTATCTACATAAGCCTGATGATGTTTGCCATGGTGGATTTCCATAGTCATCTTGTCAATATGTGGTTCCAGAGCGTCTGTTGCGTAAGCTAACGCAGGTAGTTCAAATGCCATAATTTTTATATTTAGGTTAATGATTTATTCTATAACAAATATAAGACCGAATTGTCAGAATTTATTCAATTTGTTGTCAAGTTTTGTTACGCCTGGCAATAAAGAACTCTTTCATCAGCCTTGCAGAATCTTCAGCTAATACCCCAGGTATCAGTTCTGTTTTAGGATGTAAGATCCGTTTGCTGATTTGTGAAAAGCCTCTTTTTACGTCCTCAGCACCGTAAACAATGCGGCTGATCTGAGTCCAGTGTGCTGCACCCGCACACATTACACAAGGTTCAATAGTGACATAAAGCGTGCAATCTTTCAAATATTTACCGCCGGTATAATTTGCAGCAGCTGTAAAAGCCTGCATCTCTGCATGAGCGGTAACATCATTCAATTGTTCGGTCAGGTTATGACCCCTGCCTATTATTTTACCAGCGTGTACGATAACTGCACCAATAGGTACTTCATCAAGAGCAAGGGCCTTATGTGCTTCTTTCAGGGCCTCTGCCATAAAAAAATCATCCTGACTTTGTTCCGGCTCATTTGTAAAATTCACGTATCTCATATTAATTCTGAGCCATTTGGAACCGGGCGTTCTACAGAAGCCAAAACAATATGGCCATCCTGATCAGCAAAACCCGTTACCAGGAATTCTGAATTAAAGTTTGCAATTTGCTTTTTAGGAAAATTCAATACACCTAAAATCTGCCGCCCTATTAATTCAGATTTTGTGTAATGTATGGTAATTTGTGCACTGCTCCATTTCACACCTAAATCTCCAAAATCAGCTTTTATTTTGTATGCAGGCTTTTTGGCTTCAGGAAAATCAAGAACTTCAAGAATCGTACCTATTCTCAGGGCTACCTTCTCAAAATCTGACCATTGTATTTGTTCCATAAAACAAAGGTATAAGGAAATGGTAAATACTGAATAGGAAATGGGGAACTCTTTGATAACTTTGCGGAATGGATTCGGTTAGATTAAAAAAAGGTAAAGAAAAAGCTGTCAGACAATTACACCCATGGGTATTTTCGGGTGCAATAGATCATGTTAAAGGAAAGCCCGAAAATGGCGATATCATCATGGTTACCGACAGCAATAATGATTTTCTTGCCTACGGATTCTTTAATGATAAGTCGAGGGTTGCCGTTCGCTTGCTCGAATGGAATCTGGAAACCGAAATCAATGAAACCTGGTGGAGGAACAAAATCCGAAATGCCGTCAAACTCAGAACAGATCTTCATTCCGATCAAACAAATACCTACCGGGTAATTTTTAGTGAGGCTGATTACTTACCGGGCCTTATTGTAGACCGCTATGCCGATTTTCTTTCAGTACAAATATTAACTTCAGGTGTTGAGCGAATTAAACATATACTGCTGGATGAACTGCAGAGTTTATTAAAACCCAAAGGCATTTTTGACAGAAGTGATGCTTCTGCACGGGCCCATGAAGGGATGGAAGCTTCTTCAGGAGGAGTTCTGCTAGGTTCAGAACCTCCGGAATTTGTAAGCGTCAGAGAAAACGGCATATTTTATCAGGTCAATATTGCTGAAGGTCAGAAATCTGGTTTTTACTGTGATCAGCGTGATAACCGTAAATGGGTAGCAGAGTATGCTAAAGGAAGAAAAGTATTGGATTGTTTTTCCTATTCTGGGGGATTCAGCCTGAATGCTATGAAAAACCAAGCCTCAGAAGTAATCAGTGTAGACAGTTCAGCACTTGCACTTGATACCCTGAAAAAAAATATTGAAATCAATGATTTTCACAATATCCCGCATAGTCAAATACAGTCTGATGTAAATAAGCAATTGAGGGTATTCAGGGAAGGAAATGAAAAATTTGATCTTATCATCCTTGATCCGCCCAAATATGCCCCCTCCCGATCGGCTTTAACCAAGGCCTCCAGAGCTTATAAAGATCTGAACAGGATTGCCATGCTATTACTAAATGAAGGCGGACTTTTAGCCACATTCTCCTGCTCAGGAGCGGTTGACATCAGCATGTTTAAGCAGATAATTGCATGGGCTGCACTTGATGCAGGTAAGAGTGTACAATTCATCCAGCAGTTCTCACAACCCGCCGATCATCCGGTAAGGTCATCTTTCCCGGAAGGCGAATATTTAAAAGGACTGCTCTGCAGGGTTAGTTAAACTGCTGATTTGTTAATCCTCAGGTACATTCTTTAAATGAACAGGCTTTTTACCCTTATTCATCTTCAGGTTTAGCATTTCTACCAATACCGAAAAAGCCATTGCAAAATAGATATACCCCTTTGGAATATGCTGTTCAAATCCTTCGGCCAAAAGCGATACTCCGATTAGAAGCAGGAAAGACAGAGCGAGCATTTTTACTGTCGGGTGCTTGTTTACAAAATCGCTGATGCCTCCTGCGGAAAGCATCATTACAAAGACAGCTATTACGACTGCGGCAATCATTACTTCGATATGATCAGCCATTCCTACCGCTGTAATTACTGAATCGAGAGAGAAAACAACATCAAGAATAAGGATCTGAATGATGACGCCGGAAAAAGTTACTACTGCTTTGGTATCTGATTTATGTTCTTCCCCTTCAAGCTTATCATGAATTTCTGTGGTACTTTTATAGATCAGGAACAATCCTCCGCTGAGCAGAATGAGATCCCGCCCTGAAATAGCAAATTTCTCAAATAATTCACCTTCGCTTAAGCCTATCCATTCACCAGCATTAAACAGCGGACTGGTAAGCGTCATGATCCAGCTTAATGAAAGAAGCAACAGCACACGGGTAATCATAGCCAATGCCAAACCAAGCTGACGGGCTTTCTTTTGTTTATTCGCTGGCAGCTTTGAGGCCATTATCGAAATAAAGATGATATTATCTATTCCGAGCACTATCTCTAACACCGTTAATGTGATCAATGATATCCAGATCTCAGGATTTGCTATCCATTCCATATTTTTAAACTTTCATCAAATGTAGATTAAAAGCTTTTAGAATTAAAACAAAAAAACCTCCCTGTACATACAGGAAGGTTTAATGACAAATTAATGTGGTTTATAAAAATTTTACTCCACCATAATTCGATTTGATAATAATCCGGCTATCCGAACCCTTACCGATCTGCCCTTTATAATTTTTGCTCGGGCTCCAGGTTTTTGGCTTCTCAGATGTATTAAGCTCCTGTACAAGGTTTACCCGGCTATTACTATAATTAAACCCAGCATAGTTCACTGTTACGTCAAAGTCAAAATTTGCACCTTCCTCCAGACCTAATGAAACACCGGAATAAGAAGAATTGATATTCAGATTTTTAACGCTTTTATCCACTTCATCTATTTTAAATC
>CAYJAM010000004.1:0-12873 GCA_964367725.1 uncultured Sphingobacterium sp.
TAATGTTGGCTTATGCCATTTTGCTTTATTGATCTTATTTTACACATAATCCTGGCAATTGGTAACATGAAGGCCATTGCTATCAATATCAAACGATATCGGGAACAACAAATGGTTTTCTATACACCCTTTTTAAATGAGTATCTGCTTCGGGATCATTTATAAATTTTTCATGCTCATTCATAAACCTTACTTCACGTCCAACGCGATAAGATATATTACCCAATAATGGCAGGCAAGAAGAGTAGAAACCTTCATTTATATCGCAGTGAAGAACTTCATTATTTTCAGCACGGACTGCATCAATAAAATTTGTAAAGTGACTACTGGTTTGTTTAACTCCATCGTCTTTTGACCCGGCAAAAGGTTCTCTTTCCCTTCTGCGAAAAGCCTTCCAGGAATCTCCACTGATTTCAAGCCAACCTTCAGTACCATAAAAAAGGTTTCCAACCTCCTGCCCCTTACTTCCCTCATGATTGGTGTAACGACCACGTGTTTCGAACTCAAGCATGGTTCCATCACTATACTTGAAAGAGCATGTTTGTGTGTTTGGTGTTTCCTGGAATGTCTTGTCATGTCCATAAGTCTCTACTCCACCATACACCAGTTTTCCCGGAGTCTGCTTATCAGGTTCGCGTTCGTCTTTATTAAAGCCATAAATACCTCCTGTAGAATATATCGATACGGGATGTTCATGTTTATTTAAGCCCCAACGGGCAATATCCAGTTGGTGGGGTCCGGTATTGCCGGTATCCCCATTCCCGGTATCCCAGTACCAATGCCAATTGTAATGGCTCTTTTTAACATTATAAGGACGGTAAGGAGCGGGGCCAAGCCACTCATTGTAGTGAAATGACGCTGGTGGAACACTATCCTTTGCCATTCCAAAGGAATCACGTGCTTTATAGCATAGAGCCCGTGCCATGTAAAGCTCCCCAATTCCACCCTCATGCAAAAATTTTATTGCTTCCCTTATAGTATTGGTCGAGCGGTTATTTAATCCAACCTGTACTCTCAGGTTTGTCCTTCTGGCAACCTCAATCATCTTTCGCCCCTCCCAGATATTATGAGAAGCGGGTTTTTCAACATAAACATGCTTCCCGGCCTGACAGGCCCAAATGGTAGCCAGAGCATGCCAATGATTTGGTATTACAATCGATACGGCATCAATCTCCTTGTCATCAAACACCTTTCTCATATCCCATTCTTCTTTAGGTTTGATACCGGTTTGATCAAAAACCATTTTAGAACGTGATGGGAAAAGCAATTCATCAGCATCACAAATAGTTTTAACAATAACATTATGGCTACTTTTCATACCACACCAGCTGTTGATGTGAAGAGAACCCTGGTTACGTATTCCAATAACTCCAATGTTAATGCGTTCATTCGCTCCGAGTATGGATGCATAAGATTTGGCGCTAAATCCCATGCCGCCGATGGCAATTGCACTACCACCTACCAGACTCTTTTTGATAAATTCTCTTCTAACTGTCATAATGATCTGTTTTTGTCACTCAAGGCGGCACATTTCTGCACCTAAATTTTTGTAATATTTGCTTTAAACTTGTTGAAAGATTACCGGTCTTGAGGCATTGCGGAAAGTCCATTCACAATTATTCCATTCAAGCTATCCAATATCATTATTTCATAAACATTGTCACCCAACTTTAGGCAGATATGTTGATTATTCTCATTATTGCTAAAACAAATTAGTAATAAAATATCTCTAAAATCATACGCATCAAAAATTTATTCGACACGCAAAAAATCCTAAAAAGAAAAAATTCCTTCGATTTCATTAATCAAAAAATTTTAATCGCAATTATCATTTGGCCCCTTAACAAATTTGTTCTATTGCTAATTCGGCCTATCTTTACAGCATGAATATCCTCTTACTTGGTTCGGGTGGACGCGAATGTGCTTTCGCATCTAAAATGGCAGAAAGCCGGCATTTATCACAACTTTACATTGCACCCGGAAATGCGGGAACATCGAACTACGGTAAGAATATTAACCTGAAACTGACAGATTTCGAAGGTATAGCCGCCTTTGTTCTTAAAAACAATGTTGAGATGCTTGTGGTTGGTCCTGAAGAACCTTTGGTAAAAGGAATTCATGACTATTTTCTTGAACACAGCGATTTATCTCATATTCCGGTTATCGGTCCGCAGAAAGAAGGTGCTCAGCTTGAAGGCAGCAAGGATTTTTCGAAACAGTTCATGATTAAACATAGCATTCCCACCGCTGCATTTAAGTCATTTACCAAAGCCAGTCTTAATGAAGGCTTAAAATATCTTGAAACTCAGAAACTTCCGATTGTCTTAAAAGCTGACGGATTAGCTGCCGGAAAAGGAGTACTGATTTGTGAGACTCTGGAGGATGCAAAAACTGAGCTAAAAGCTATGCTCGCCGATGCAAAATTCGGAGAAGCCAGCAGCACAGTGGTGATTGAAGAGTTTTTAACTGGAATCGAGCTGTCTGTTTTTGTTCTAACGGATGGTAAATCATATAAAATTCTGCCTGAAGCCAAAGATTATAAACGGGTTGGTGAAGGTGATACCGGATTAAATACCGGCGGAATGGGTTCGGTTTCTCCGGTTCCTTTTGCTGATGCAAAATTTATGCGCAAGGTAGAAGAGCGGGTGATCATCCCAACGATTGAAGGATTAAAAAAAGATAATATTCCTTATAAAGGATTCATATTTATTGGCCTGATGGCTGCAAGTTCGGCTGATGGCAAAGAGCCTTTTGTGATCGAGTACAATGTACGTATGGGTGATCCCGAAACCGAAAGTGTAATTCCGAGAATTGAAAGCGATCTTATCGAGCTGTTCATGGGTGTGGCTGATGAAAATCTTTCTGAAAAAGAATTAATAATTTCTCCGAAAGTGGCCGCAACGGTAATGATCGTTTCTGGAGGATATCCGGGAGAATACCTAAAAGGAAAAGCCCTGTCAGGAATAGAAAATTTGAGAAATTCCGTTGCATTTCACGCGGGGACAGAACTCGATAACGGCCTAGTCAAGACCAATGGTGGCAGGGTAATCGCAATTACTTCACTACAGGATAATTTATTTGATGCAGTTCAGAACGCAACTGCTGATGCAGGAAGGATCTATTTTGATGGTAGGTATTATCGTCCTGATATCGGTGCGGATTTGCTTTAGATTTGTTCCTCCTAATCTTTATAATTTTTGAGCAAATTTAACAGAATGGAAATTTTATTTCTTTCCGGGAAAAAGTTCATTTAATTTATCCATAAGATCGGTTCCGCGAAGATCCCGGCCGATAATTTTTCCATTTGGGTCGAGCAGAAAATTTCTTGGAATACTGCCGACCTTATACAGTGCTGCTGCCTCACTTCCCCAGTATTTCAGGTCGGAAACATGCTGCCAGGTGAGATTATCTTCCCGGATTGCAGCAAGCCAGCTCTTTTTATCCCTGTCGAGCGAAACTCCAAAAACTGTAAAGCCCTTATCCTTAAAAAGGCCGTATGCATTCACCACATTCGGGTTTTCCAGACGGCAGGGACCGCACCAGGCAGCCCAGAAATCAAGCAAAACATATTTACCCTTTAAAGAAGATAGTGGAATTGCCTTCCCGGAAGTATCCGATAAAGCGAAATCAGGAGCAATGGCACCAATGGAGGTTTTCTTTTCCGAATCGATATAATCCTTTACCAGTTTGGCGGTTGAACTGTTTTGTATTGCTGAACTGAGACCGCTCAGCAGGCTATCGGCTTCAAAGAAATTAAACTTGCTACCAGCAATACTTGGAATCAGCAAGAGAGATGCGAAAGCTGCAGGATTTTCTTTAACAAATGTCCGTTGAAATTCTACCAATTCCCTGTTAACATCCCTGAATGGAATCCGATATAGGGCGGAGATAGAATCAGGAGAAATCCCTGATTGTGATTTCAGTTCAGCATCTTTCCCAATCTGGCTTAACTTTTCGAAATAAGGTGCCTGCCCTGAACTTAATCGCTGCATATCATCCTGAGCTTTTGAACCACTTATAAGCGCATCATTAAGCCCAGCCTTAATCAGAACCGAGAGATTACCACTATCAAGAATGAACTGTTTCATCATAGCCGGGTCCTTTTTATAATCCTGATCTATTGAAAGAAAAACGGGAACAGGCTCTATGAAATCCCCCTTAATACTAAATTTACCGTCCAGAACATCCACTTTTTGAACCTTCGGCTTTACATTACTGAAGAAGGAAGTTTCTGTAAAATACAGGCTTTTGATCTCCGGATTGGAAACCGTTCCAACAATGGAATAGGAAGCCTGCTGGGCGAAACTGATCAGCGGACAAACTAGAAGTATTGAAAAATATATGATGTGTTTGAAAAATCTCATGTGCTAAAAAACGTTAATCCTGCAAAATTAGTACTTATTAAACGATAATTTCCTTTATAATTGGGTGTGAAATGAAGATAAAGCATGTCCTGAATTAAGAACGATAAAAATGAATGACCCAATCACAGATTATCCAGAAAGCATCCGAAATAAATTCCAGGAGCTATTCAGGCAGGATGCACTGATTATCCGTTCGCCGGGAAGGATTAACCTGATCGGTGAGCACCTCGACTATAATATGGGTTTCGTATTGCCTGCTGCGATCAATAAGGCGATCTGGCTGGGTATCCAGAAACGGGAGGACGATGGGATTAGACTGCACTCACTTGATTACAATGACGATTACCGCGGCAGCATTTATGATTTAGCTCCATCAGGCAAATTATGGCCGGATTATATTCTTGGAGTTGTTGAACAGATTCAAAAAACACATTCATTAGAACATGGATTTAATCTGGTGTTTGGAGGGGATATTCCACCCGGTGCCGGACTATCATCTTCTGCAGCCCTGGAATGTGCAACGGCATTTGCCCTGAATGAACTTTTCGGGTTGGATTATAAGAGAATGGATCTCGTAAGAATCGCACAAGCTGCAGAAAATGAATTTGTGGGGGTAAAATGTGGAATCATGGATCAGTTTGCGAGTGTTTTCGGCAAAAAAGAGCATCTGATCCGGCTGGATTGCCGGAGTTTGGAATATGTTCATGTACCATTCCATGCCAATAACATCAAAATATTGCTGTTTGATACGAGGGTAAAGCATTCCCTGGCAGATTCGGCTTATAATCAGCGCAGGGAGCAATGCGAAAAAGGGGTAAATCTGATACAGGAATACCACCCCGAAGTAAAAAGTCTGAGAGATGCCAATCAGGAGATGCTTGATTCTTATGTAAAAACTGTTGATGAAACTGTTTATCAAAGATCTACCTATGTTGTTTCAGAGATCAAACGACTTTTAAATGGCTGCGAAGATCTCGAAAAGGATGATCTGATCAGCTTTGGAAAACGAATGTTTGAGACCCATGCCGGATTGAAAGATCTGTATGAAGTTAGCTGTAATGAACTCGATCTGCTGGTTGATCTGGTCAAGGACAATGCCGATGTGATTGGCGCCAGGATGATGGGTGGAGGTTTCGGAGGTTGTACGATCAATCTGGTAAAGTCAGAAGCCGCTGAGGGTCTGATCAAAAAGGTTTCAGATGCTTACTTGTCGAAAACAGGAACTGAGATGCTGGTTTATGAGGTGGAAATTGAGGATGGAACTGGATTTAATTGACTCATTTGTGTATCATAAGTGTTTAATGTCATTGCGAGTGCAACGAAGCAATCTCTAATAAAACAGTGGAGATTGCTTCGTCGTGCCTTCTCGCAATGACAATGAAAATAACAACTGTTCGACATGTTCCGAAGGGCATGTCGAATACACAGATTTCAAAGAAAAATCTATTAGCCAACATGTTGCAAAAACAGATCTGATCTAAGGCCTATTTTATTTTTACCGGAATCCAGATCTCTTCTTCAGATTCAGGATCTTCATTTTTGTACTTCTCACCCAATACTTCGAAATGAGGTCTGGTATCCAGCTGATATTCAGATTGAGGTATCCATTCTGAGAAGATGTACTGAAAAACACCTGGATTATTACTTGGACCCTTGTAATTAAAAACGGCATACAAGCCTGCATTCAAATTAAATGTTTCCATCCCATCAGGAACATTTTCAAAATCCCAAACTTCCAAAGCAGCCCATTTTTCAAATGTTGTTGCTGGATTAAAGTTCAGG
Organism: uncultured Sphingobacterium sp.; assembly: GCA_964367725.1. Classification (GTDB taxonomy): domain Bacteria; phylum Bacteroidota; class Bacteroidia; order Sphingobacteriales; family Sphingobacteriaceae; genus Daejeonella. The sequence continues at coordinate 6,147 of CAYJAM010000004.1, forward strand.
AAATAATCTGGTGGGTAGATCTGCATAGAGTATAAATCAGGAGATTTAGCATTGAAAATCTCTTTTCTGCGAGGCATGAAAGTAGACCACAACATTACGGTAAGGTTATTTGTTAAAGACATCATCCTATGGATACCAATTAGTATTTTCTCAGACATATCTCTGATCTGTGGTTCAGGGTATCTTTCAGGTCTCATTACTCTCGTGCCGGTTCAATTTGATTTTAAGATAATTTAATCAGAAATGTAATTACCGTCAAATAATACTATCCTCCAGCTATCCGGATCTTCAAATGTTTGACTCTTACCTATCCAGTACGGATTTTCAGGCTCTACAGGCAAAATATTAAGATTCATTAATCTTCTTATTGCACTTATGTACTTTTCATGATCATCATAATAAAAAACCAGAAGGTTTTCATTTGATGGTTTGGGCAAGGGAGCATTATTGATATGCCGGGTGAATTCCAGATGGTAACTACTGCCAGGTATTCCCAGCATTATCCCATCATAACCCTCATGCCCGGTAAAACTTCCAATTATTTTAAACCCTAGTCCATCGGCATAAAATCTGACAAGTTCTTCAAGATTATTTGTTGGTCTTGCCACCCTTAATTGTAATGCTTCCATACTATATTATTTTGTCACCTCTTCCGCTTTCTGCTTAAGAGCCTGATTCATCGCAATAAAATTAGCTCTTGTATCCTCAGCAATCTTTTTAAGGAATGCCGAACTAAATATTCCTGAAAAATCCTCACCATGTATGAGTTTTACATGCCCTTGCGCTAACTCCTCAATTTGAAAATAGTGCCTTCCATCAAATAAGCCTTTAAAAAAAAGGCTTCCTAACCAACTAAATGATTTCCCTGAATCCAGTTCAACAATCACTGGTTTGAAAACGAATGTTTTATCCCCATTCTTTAAGGTATTCTTTAGTCTGCTGCCTTTTTCCAATTTTCCACTTATTCCTACAATAAAGGGATTCCAATCTTTGTAAGATTCAAAATCTGTTAATATGCTCCATAAAATTTCAGAGGAAGCATTAATGATAATTTCTGTTCTGATGCTTTTGTTCATTTTAGATTTAATTTAACGAAACAAAAGTAGCTGAGGCTCAGGTTCAATCTCATTAACATTTGTAAAGAAAAAAAATTACTCTCTCAGCAACCTTTTCCTGATCCGGCTCAGCGAGACTGGCGTAATGCCTAGAAATGAGGCAATCATGTAATGCGGCACTCTTAGAAGTAGATCACCGTGTTGCTTTTCAAACTTCCGGTATCGCTCTTCAGGGCCATCCAGAATATATGAAGACAATATTAATTGTGCATTGATGAAACGCAGCTCGGCAACTTTCCTTGCCAGTACATTCATCTTCGGTATGAGTTCATACAGCTTATTCAAATCATGGTAATTTATCACCAAAAGATCAGAATCTTCAAGTGTTTCAAGAGTCTGTATCCCTGGACTCTGCCTTAAAAAACTATCATAACAACTTGCAAACAGCTTTTCCTTGAAAATGTAGGCCGTTATATCTAATCCGTCTTTTGTATAAAACAAGCGGAGCAAGCCTTTATTTATAAAATAAAGCTCTCTGGCAATTTTCCCCTCTTCACTAAGTTTAAACTTTCTCGGAACCTGGCGATAAGTAAAATGACTTTCTATTATTTGCTTCTCATCAGGAGTAAAGCTGCAGAATTGGGATGTGGCTTCGTAAAAATCCTGGAACATTGTTTATTGAGATTAAGGCAAGGATATTAATCTTATTAATATAAAGTTAATTAAACCAATCTAATCACTGTATTTATATCCTGAATCACAAAGCACAGTAACAATATTCAATGGTTTTGCCTGTGCCTTCAAATACTTTTCAGAAGCAATTACATTTGCTGCAGCTGAATAACCCACATACAAACCCTGCTCTGATGATAATCTCTTTTTCATATCCATCACCTCCTCATCACTTACTGTGATAAAATCATCTGTCAATGCTTCATCCCAATGTGGCGGAATCAAGCCATAAGCCGTACCCTGAATAATATGCTTTGGATCATTGACTGTACCTGTTTTCAGGATCGCTGCACTTTCAGGTTCAACAGCTATACATTTGATGCCTGGATTGACCGATTTCAGGTATTTCGAAGTCCCGATGAACGTACCACCACTGCCAACAGATGCAATAAACACATCAGTCTCAGGCAAATCCCGAAGAATTTCCGGTCCGGTATGATTATAGTGTGCCTTAATACAGGAGGGATTATTGAACTGATCTGCATAGAATGCATTCCTGTTTTGAGCAATATCTTTTGCAAGATCAACAGCAAGGGCAATATCTGCACCGGTAACCATTCCGGGACTTCCCTCAACCTGCTTGGTTAGTATGATTTCTGCACCAAAGGCATTGAGTATTTTTCTGCGCTCCGGACTGTTCCCTTCCGACATCACCGCTACAAATGGATTGCCAAACTGCCTGCATACCAAAGCCAGTCCGGCACCCATATTTCCACTGGTCATTTCCACAACCGTTTGCCCTTTTTTTAAACTCCCATGCTCATATGCATCCAGAATAATCTGATAAGCTGCCCGGTCTTTTACACTTCCACCCGGCTGCAAATGCTCTGCCTTGACATAGATCTTTCCGGGTAAAGCGGTGCTGATCTTGTCGAGGAAGATCAATGGGGTGTTATGGATGAGGTTTAGGGTGCTCAAGGTTTTCCAGATTCACTAATTTTCCATTTCAACACTAAAGCAAATCTTCGCATTTAGTGCTTTGAAAACTTTCAGGATTGTCTCTACCCGGGCATCAGTCAGACTGTTTTCAAGTTTAGAGATTTGAGCCTTTTGTACCCCAACCAGCTTACCCAATTCTTCCTGTGTTAATTTACGATCTAAACGTGCCTGTTTGATCGCTTCTCCCAACAGGTCGATACGCAATTCATTTTCAAAAGCTTCGCGCCCGGGTGTTCCTGGCTGACCGATATGCTTATCAGTGATTTCTTCGAGTGTAAAAGTTTTCAAGCCTTGATTACTCATTTTTAAGTGTATTGCGTGTAAAATATAGTTTTCTCAAACTTTCTGCTTTAATCAGATCAGCCTGAGGCGTTTTTTGTGATTTCTTAATAATTCCATGTGTACAAATAATGAGAGTTTCTGCCCTCATACGCTTGTCCCAAAATGCAAAAAGCCGATAGTTTATATTATTGTAAAGAGTTCTAAACTCCCAGACCTCATCGTTTAGCTTTTTAAAAAGCTCCTTGTCATTTGAATATCTTGATTTTGTGATATTGTAAATAATCTTGACCCTGATTTTCTCATCCAGAAGTTCGAGAAATTCAGCCGCCTCTTCCAAAAATTCAACACTAAACTTAGGCTTCTGTAAATTATTATTCAAAGATAAAAGTTTCTTATTAAGGAAACAAACTATTCCCTTAATAAAGCTTCTATTAAAAAAATAAAAAGTCGAAAAATAATTGTTAAAGGGTTGGTATTATTTAGTTATCGGTAAGAATTATAATCATGAGAGGACACACCAACTGCCGAATTTAATCAGTTTTTAAAAAATCCCCATCCACGATAAGCAGCTTAACCCCGTTTTCAGTCACAGAACGATGCGAACTCAATTCATCAGAAACCACATAAGTGCCCCCTTTTTCGAGCTTAACCCGTTCACCGGTATTTAGCTCAGAAACAAACTCTCCCTCCAGGCAATGAACTATATGCCCTTTCTGACACCAATGGTCCGCCAGATAACCTTTTGAATACTCAACTAAGCGTATCCGAAGTCCGGGGAACTGAACGGTTTGCCAATAAGCGGTTCCACTTTCACCTTTGTGTACGGTTTTTTCAATAGCTGACCAGTTGATGGTTTGGAAAGGGATATGGCTCATTTTGGTACCCTGGCCCCGTTTAGATATACCTGTTAACCAGGTTCTCCAGATACTCCTGCTTTCCACTTTTAACATCAGGCTCTCCCATTTCAACAGCCAGATTTCTCAGATCTTCCAGACTCAGCTTTCCTGTTTCAAAATCTTTGCCTTTACCCGAATCAAAAGAGGCATAACGATCCTGGCGGATCTTTTTATAATCCGAGTGCTTCAAAATATTATCAGCAGCAATCAGGGCACGGGCAAAAGTGTCCATACCACCAATATGAGCATAAAATAAATCGGCTGGGTCAGTTGAATTTCTGCGGATCTTGGCATCAAAATTAATACCTCCGCCACCGAAACCTCCGGCCTCAATGATCACCAGCATCGCCTCAGTCAGTTCATTAATATTATTCGGGAACTGGTCGGTATCCCAGCCATTCTGATAATCACCGCGGTTCGCATCAATCGAACCCAGTAAGCCCGCATCGGCGCTTACCTGCAATTCATGCTGGAAGGTATGTCCGGCAAGCGTAGCATGATTCACTTCAATATTCAGTTTAAAATCATCCATCAAATCATACTGACGAAGGAAACTGATCACCGTTGCAGCATCATAATCATATTGATGTTTACTTGGCTCACAGGGCTTTGGCTCGATGAAGAAAGTACCCTTGAATCCATTTTTACGTGCATAATCCCTCGCCATATGAAGGAATTTTGCAAGATGCTCCTGCTCACGTTTCATATCTGTGTTCAGCAGACTCATATATCCCTCACGGCCACCCCAGAAAACATAATTCTCGCCATTAAGGGCAATCGTAGCATCCAGGGCTGCCTTCACTTGTGCTCCGGCATGAGTCAGGACATGAAAATCAGGATTAGTCGAGGCACCGTTCATATAACGGCGATGAGAGAAAAGGTTGGCAGTGCCCCAGAGCAATTTCACTCCGCTGGCCTTTTGTTTCTCTTTCGCATAAGCAGTAATCGCCTGCAGGCGGCGCTCATTCTCTAAAACATCATTGCCATAATCTACCACATCCACATCATGAAAACAGTAATATGGCAGGTTCATCTTGGTAATAAACTCAAAGGCCGCATCCATTTTATCTTTTGCACGTTCAACCGCATCATTTTTTGCATCCCAGGCAAAAATATGGGTCGGTTCTCCGAAAGGATCTGATCCATTTCCAACAAATGAATGCCAGTAGGCACAAGCAAAACGCAGGGTTTCCTTCATCGTTTTACCGGCAATGATCCGGTTCTCGTCGTACCAGCGGAATGCTAATGGATTATTGGATTCAGGGCCTTCATATTGTATCTGACCTATGCCTTTGAAAAATTCTTTGTCGCCTGTAATGATCTTTGCCATTCTAAAATTTTTATGTTTTCGAATTTATAGAATTAAATAATAATTAGTGAAAAACCAAGGAGCTAATGTTTCACAATTCAATAAAATTGGGAGGGCGTCATCCCGAATGATTGAGGGATCCCAAACCAATGAGCAGAGAAAGCTTCTGAAAGTGCATCCTTGGAACAGATCCCTCCGCGCGGCAAAATTTCTGAATAGAATACTGTTGCAATCGCTTGTCGGGATGACGGTTATTGTGAAAATTCTGGTTCGCTGACAAAAACCTATATTTATAATCAGAATTATCATTCCGGAATTGTAAAAACACCCTATGAAAGCTTATCTCTTAACCTGCCTCAGCCTGATCATTTCTATTCAGCTTCATGCCCAAAATCATGAAGAATCAAACTATGACGAGTCTAAAGTACCTGCATATTCCCTCCCGGATGTTCTTAAAACAAGTAATAATAAAACGACAAAAAACAAAAAGGCCTGGGAAAAGATTAGAAGGCCTGAAGTGCTGACTTTATTTGAAGATAATATTTATGGGCAGGTACCTAAGACTTTTGAAAATATTCGATTTTCAGTCCTTAGTGAAGATAAAAACAGCATGAATGGCAAAGCTCACCGTAAGGAAGTTCTGATTGAGGTGTTCAACAAAAATAAAAGTGTCAGGATCAATCTGGTACTTTTTACTCCCAATAATGCAGCAAAGCCGGCTCCTGCATTTTTACTGATCAACAATCGGGGCAAGGAGAATACCGACCCCGGCAGAAAGATAATAAGCGAATTCTGGCCTGCAGAAGTAGTGATTGATGCGGGTTATGCAATTGCAGCTTTTCATGTGAGTGATCTTGCACCTGATAATAAAGACGAATTTATGAATGGGGTGATGCAATTATATCCCGAACAATTGAATGCGGATAATGGCATGCGTGCCATCGGCGCCTGGGGATGGGGAGCCAGCCGGGTGATGGATTATTTTGAAAGCGATCCTCAAATCGATAAAAAAAAGGTAGCCCTCGTAGGGCATTCGCGGGGTGGAAAAGCATCGCTTTGGGCAGCTGCGCAGGATCAGCGTTTTGCTATTTGTGTTACAAACTGCTCGGGAAGTACAGGAGCTGCACTTGCCCGCCGACAATTTGGAGAACGGGTAAGAAGGATCAATACCTCATTCCCCCATTGGTTCAATACCAATTATAAAAAATACAACGATCATGAAGAGCTTTTGCCTGTTGATCAGCACATGCTGATCTCACTGATCGCTCCCCGACCGGTTTATGCAACGAATGCTTCCGAAGACCTTTGGGCTGATCCCACAGGCACTTTTCTGTCTCTGAAAAATGCCGAGGACGTTTATAACTTATATGGCTTGAAGTCTAAACTGCCCAATGTTCCTCCGGGATTAAATACGCCGATAATTGAATCTCCCATGGCTTATCATAACCGTGAAGGAAAACATGATCTGACTGTTTATGATTGGAAACAGTTTATAAAGTTTGCGGATTTTCATT
>CAYJAM010000004.1:12973-27006 GCA_964367725.1 uncultured Sphingobacterium sp.
GTCGTGCCTCCTCGCAATGACAATACTAGTATTATTGCGAGTGTAGTGCTTTGTCATTGCGAGCGTAGCGCGGCAATCTCCTAACCAATAGTACTAAACGTCATAAGATTGCTTCGTCGTGCCTCCTCGCAATGACAATAATATATGCAAGTCTACAAATGCCCCAGCAGCAATCCCTTCCATTCCTGGTAAATCGTCTCATATTCCTCTGATTTTTGAGGTTCGATTTTGCGGAGTGGTTTCAAATTTGAAAATGCATTTTCAGTACTGAATTCCCCAACACCAATTCCGGCGCCAATTGCTGCACCGATACTGCCTTCATTGCTATACAGTTCTACCGGAACACCACAAGCATTAACGAATGTTTCAATAAAAAGTTCACTGGAAAACATATTCGCCTTACCGGCGCGTATGAGTCCGGGTTTCATACCGTTCTCACGCATAATGTCTAATCCGTAACGAAACGCAAAGGCGATACCTTCCTGAACAGCCCTGAAAATATGTGCCCGACTATGCAGGTTCAGGTCAATATTATGGAATTGGGCTCCGATATTCTTATTGTTAAGCATGCGCTCAGCTCCATTCCCAAAAGGCAGGATTCTTAATCCTTTACTTCCAATGCTGATCGCTGTAGCCTCCGTATTCATGGTATCATAGGCAATTCCCGATGCAATTACATCCCTCGTCCAGCGATTCAGGATTCCGGTTCCATTGATGCAAAGCAATACTCCGATTCGTTTTTGCTCCTCCGAAAAATTAACATGAGCAAAGCTGTTAATGCGTGATTGCTTATCAAAAGTCAGCTGATCAGAGACCCCATAGATTACCCCGGATGTACCAGCATTTGCCGCAACCTCACCAGGTTTTAAAACATTGAGAGAAAGGGCATTATTTGGCTGGTCACCAGCTTTGTACGTTACCGGGATGCCCGGTTTTAATGAAAGTCTGCCTGCTATTTCAGTGCTTAGTCTGCCATGATCAGAAAATACAGGCTGAATCTCAGGGAAAATATCTTCAGGGAAGCCAAAATAATTTAAAACTTCCTTTGAAAGTTCATTCCTGGTAAAATCCCAGAATACACCTTCCGAAAGAGATGAAACGCTGATATTGATCTCCCCGCTAAGCTTCATGCTTATAAAATCTCCGGGAAGCATCACTTTATATATCTTTTCGAAAACCTCCGGCTCATTTTCTTTCACCCAGGCCAGCTTCGAAGCTGTAAAGTTTCCAGGTGAATTAAGCAGATTGCTCAGACAGTTTTCTTCACCAATAGCCTGAAATGCATTATTCCCGATCTCAACTGCCCTGCTGTCGCACCAGATAATTGAATTCCGCAAAACCTTTTGTTCTTTATCAACCAATACCAGTCCGTGCATCTGATAGGCAATTCCTAGTGCACCTACAGCTTTCGGATCGTACAATCCTGAAGCATTTGCTTTAATAATTGCCTGCTGAACATTTTCCCACCATATTTCAGGGGATTGCTCCGCCCATCCAGGATGTTCAGCTATGATCGCTGTTTCAGTTTCAGGATATTGAACCGTACAGAGGCATCCCTGAGTTTGAGAATCAATAACAGATACTTTAATTGATGAAGTGCCGAGGTCGATACCGAGTAGTAGCATGTTAGTTATTAGTAGTTAGTAACTGGTTGGTTAGATCGATTCCGTTAAATTAATAGGTTATTTCCTTAATCTTCGTTCCTTAATCCAAAAAATATTAATCCAGATTTAATGATGAGCAATTGATTTGACTGGAACAACAAAATAAAACTTAAAACCTATAACTTATTACTTACAACTCAAATAAGCTTTTGATAAGTCCTCCACCATAAATCAGGCATCTCACCAGAATTGGCTGTCTGATAATCCTCGTAACGACAAGGAACCAGGTGATGCCTTTCATTTTTCGACTTCCCTGCGGGATAGGGCACCTGCATCCACCATCGATCTGATTTTTTGCTTTTGACAAAGACCAGTTCATGTGAACCATCTTTGAGTCCGGCCCTGTAAGTGATGTATTGCGATTTAGGCAATAAAGGAAATTCCTTCTTCCTGTTGTAAAAACCATCTACAAAATACCAAACCATTTGAGCCAGCAACATAGCAGTCTGTCCGTTCAGATCATAAGCCGGATTATACTCATAGAATCCTATAGAAGAAAGTTTATCATTCATTCCGGCATACCTTGCGATCTGGCAGGCATTCTCGCCATAAAATCCATTCGGTGTAGCATTCGCATTGCCGGCGGCATCCGAAGAACGAATCGCAGAAATATCAAAACTGATCATATTCGCATTGCGGATCACTGGCTCAGCAAGATTGATATTGCCCGAAAAATCACCCAGGCGATGTACATCAAAATAGAGCTTATCCATCAGCTTCAGGCTTTCCTGATTGACATAGAAGGTCTGGTATCCGATATTACTGAAATTGAACAGGAAATTGGGTTCGTGCAAAAAGATCTTGTTCAGATAGGAAATTGAAGTAGTCTCGATCGTACCGTCGATATTATCATCCAGGTCAAAATGTGAGTCCACCACCAGCAAGTCTACCTTCTGTTCCAGCTCTTCATAAGCCATGAACTGAGGATATGTCAGATCCTGACCACCACCAATTATAACTGGTAAAATGTTCCTTTTGATCAGTTCAGCAACTAAAAGTTTTAGAGCAACATAAGTATCCGAGACCTTATGCCCGCTTCGGATATTCCCAAGGTCAACGATACGCGTATTATAATTACCTTCATTAAGCTCATAAAATTTTTTTCTGAACGCATCAGGAGCGAGGGCGGTTCCAATATTATTGATCGAATTCCTGTCCTCCAATACACCAATCAGTGCAATATCAAAAAGACCATTATCCAGATCTGGAAAATCATCATGAAAGGCTACGATCTTGGATCCTAAATGACTTGTATAAAATCCTTGTTCAGGACTAATGGAATCGAAATCAATTGGGCTAAGAAAATCGGATAATGACATAATAATTGTTCCTGAAATTTAATTTACAGTTTATAATTGAACAGCCCCCGATTAATGTTGCATTATACAAATTTGAAGAAGAATCAGATAATTGAGAACAGACTCAAAGCAAATATCAGTTTATTCAGTTACTTTTGAAAGCATTTAAAAAAATTCATCCGGATGATTTTAGTTACCGGCGCTACCGGTTTTTTAGGTTCAGAATTAATCAGCCAATTGCTGCTCAGAGGAGAAAAGATCAGGGCAATCAAACGGGCTACATCCCGGATACCTCCAATTTTAGCTGAGCAAAAAAATATCGAGTGGTTTAACGCTGATATTCTTGATTATTTCGCGCTTCTTGAGGCAATGGATGGCATAAGCCATGTATATCACTGTGCAGCGCTGATTTCCTTCCATCCCAAAGACAAAAAGGAGATGCTAAAAGTGAATGTGGAAGGCACTTCAAATCTGCTCAATATTTGCATGGAAAAGAACATCCAACGTTTTTTACATGTGAGTTCAATTGCGGCCCTGGGTGAGAGTAAAAAAGGCAATCTGATCACTGAGAAGAATCACTGGGAATTTGGATCTGGACAGAGTACCTATTCAATCTCAAAATATAAGAGTGAGATGGAAGTTTTCAGAGCAGCTGCAGAAGGCTTAAATGCAGTCATTGTAAATCCATCAATCATTATTGGAAAAAATGCGGGTAAAGAAGGAAGCGGACAATTATTTGAATCAATACGAAGCGGTTTGAATTATTTTCCCGGAGGAAGTTGCGGCTATGTGGATGTTGCAGATGTTGCTAAAACCATGATCCTTTTAATGGAAAGTAATATTTCTGATGAACGTTTCATTATCAATTCAGAAAATCTGACCTATCAAGAGTTTTTTTCAAACATTGCCCTGAAATTTAGTAAAAACCCGCCTGCTTTAGCATTAAAACCCTGGATGATGTATATCGCCTGGTTTGGAAGTCGTGTAATTACCTTATTAACAGGTAAACGATTCGGTCTGAGCGCTGAAACCGTACGTAGTGCATTCAAAAAACAAATGTATTCCAACGAAAAAATAAAAAAGGCATTAAATTTTAATTTTAAACCTGTTGATGAATCCATCAGCGAAATTTGCCAGCACCTTAAAAATAGTTAATCCCCTAATTAATAAAGCATTGAAACAGTTTTATATCATAGATTTCGACAGTACATTTACCCAGGTAGAGGCATTGGATGAACTGGCACGTATCTCATTAATGAACCATCCCGACAGGGAAAAGATCTATCATAAAATTGAAGATCTGACTAATGTAGCGATGGAAGGCAAAATGTCGTTCCGTGAAAGTCTGACCGGTCGCGTTCAGCTCCTGGAGGCTGACAGAAATCATTTAAAACAGCTGGTCAGCCTACTCAAAAAGAAAGTTTCTTCATCTTTCTCACGCAATAAAACGTTCTTCAAAAAACATTCAGATTCAGTTCTTATTGTTTCGGGTGGATTTAAGGAATTTATTACTCCGGTTGTTCTTCCCTATCACATCCATAAAGAAAATATTTATGCCAATACCTTTGTTTTTGATGAAAAGGGGAAGATTATTGGATATGATGAAAATAACCCGCTTTCCAATGAAGGAGGAAAAGTTAAATTACTGAAAGAGCTTGACCTCAAGGGTGATATTTATGGGATTGGCGACGGGCATTCCGATTTCCAGCTGAAGGAATTCGGGATGATCAAAAAATTCTATGCTTTTACCGAAAATATCGAACGCAAAACTGTTGCTGAAAAAGCCGATCATGTTACGCCGAGTTTTGATGAGTTTCTGTATGTCAATAATTTACCCAGAGCCATTTCCTATCCTAAAAACAGGATTCTTTGTCTGGTGATTGGCGATGTGCCTGAACTGGCTATTCAAACCTTAAAAAAGGATGGATTTTCAATTCGTCATAAAAAAACCTTTGAAGAAAAATATGTTCCGGATGTGGGTATGATGCTTTTGGCTAACGGTGAACTCCTGGAAAGGGAAAAGCTGGAACGTGCGGTAAAACTAAAAACGATCGGATATCTCGGCAACAGCGAACCTAAGCTATCCCATGGTTTATGTACTGACATGGGCATTGTCATATTTGACGACCCGAAGCAGAGTCCTAAGAACCCCGAATTCATTGCCAAAAGGATGATCAATTTTATCAACCATGGCCATACTTATGTGAGTGCGAACTTCCCAAATCTCCAGCTTCCGCGGATTGCAGGAGCTCATCGTTTGATTCATATCCACAAAAATATGCCGGGTATCATGGCTCAGATCAATAAGGTGTTTGCTGATCATCATATTAATATTGTGGGGCAGTACCTGATGACCAATCCGAGCATTGGCTATGTAATTACTGATGTGAGTGATGAGTATGATAAAAAAGTTTTAAAAGCTTTAAAGCAGATTGATCATACCATTAAGTTCAGAATACTTTATTAAGCTGAAAGCAAAAAGCTCAAAGCTGAAAGCAGAAGGCAGTTTACAGTTCGATTTTTCAACAAAAATCATTAAATTGCCAGCCTGATTAAATTTTAATACTGTGTCTGATAAATTAAATATTTCCATCACTAAAACAGCCCAGTCACGTTTGGCTGATATTGATTTCAATAATTTACCTTTTGGAAAGACCTTTTCCGATCATATGTTCATTGCGGATTACAGCGACGGAGCATGGAAAGACTTCAGAATTGTGCCTTACGGAGAGATCGGGTTCAGTCCTGCAATCTCTGCCTTGCATTATGGACAGGCATTTTTCGAAGGTATAAAGGCTTACAAACATGCCGATGGAAAAGTCAGCATCTTTCGTCCGGATAAAAATGCAGAGCGTTTTAATCTTTCTGCACAGCGTTTATGCATGCCTGAACTTCCGGTTGATATCTTTTTAAAGAGTCTTGAAACATTAGTTGATCTTGACAGAGACTGGGTTCCATCAAAGGCAAATCATAGCCTCTACATCAGGCCATTTATGTTTGCTACCGATCCTTTTCTAGGTGTAACACCCTCAGCTACATATAAATATATCGTATTAACTGGTCCGGTTGGCCCTTATTTTTCAAAAAACCTAAAGGTAAAAGTTGAAACCTTTTATTCAAGAGCATGTGATGGTGGGTTTGGTTTTGCTAAAGCGGCAGGAAATTATGGCGGCTCTATGCTTCCGGCAATGAAAGCCACTCAGGAAGGTTTTGACCAATTGATCTGGACAGATTCAAAAGAACATGCTTATGTAGAAGAACTTGGAGCTGCAAATATCATGTTCATGATGGATGGAAAGTTAATTACCCCATCTACCAGAGACACCATTTTGAAAGGCGTAACCCGCGACACTGTTTTAACTTTAGCAAAAAGTTGGAAAATTGAAATTGAAGAACGCCGGATCTCAGTTGCTGAGATTATAAAAGGAATTAAAGAAGGCCGGATCACTGATGCATTTGGTGTTGGAACAGCCGCAACAATTGCTCATATAGCTGAAATCGGACATGAAGGCGAACTTTATACCCTTCCTGACCCGGCAAAACGGGTATTCTCTAACCGCGTTCTTGATACATTGAATGAATTGAGATATGGCCGCTCTACCGATGAGCATGGGTGGAATTTAATTGTCCGGGCCTAGCCCGGACTGACATCGGGTAGAGGCAGGGCTTTTTAGTCCTGGCTTGACCCGGACCTGTTCATTCTACGAACACCGCGTTTTTTCAGCCGGTCATCCCGTCTTTCTTCCCTGTAATTTCGTTCAATTTCCATCTTTCTCAGCCTTGCTTTGATCTCAGTCTGGGTGGTAGCATCAAAGCCGATGGTATACAACAGAGCTTCGGCAAATCCTTTCCAGATCATATTGAAAAATGATGAACGTTCAGGACGGGCATAATAAAATACTCCCCTTCTCACTGGCTGACCTTTCATAGGATTATCATCCTTTATGATCAGAATATTGGCAAAAATAGAGGCGATGCCTTTTCGTTTTAAACGGCTTGAATTTTCGCGTTTTTCTAAAAGCGTGATTTTTAGATCATTATAATAACAGGTGAGACTTCCTCTTACCCCATTAATGCTACCCCTGCCGTTAAAAATCATCTGATTTATAAAACCAGATTTAACTTCAATAAGTGATAATGGCCGGATCGCCGAATTGAACATTTCTGCATCAAGTTTCCCCAATTTTCCGGAAAACTCGAATGCTCCTGCAGGATCCGGCAAATTGAACTTCATTGCTATATCCAAACGCCCACGATCCATTAAGAGTGAGGTTAGCTTCAGTTTACTGAATTTATTTTTAATCAGGCTGAGTGAATCATTCGTTACATTGAAAATACTTCCATTGACCCCTCCAAATGAAAGTGTTCCCTTGCGCCTTGAACTAGGATTATATTCCGAATAATTGATATGTGAGTCCTTTAGAAGTACTGAATCGATGGTTGTATCAAGCTTAAATCGTCTTAATGCCAGCTGCGGAAAATTGACACCCTTATCCCTGATCGAGTCAGGCATTCCACGATTCAAAAAAACTGCTAAATTACCCTTGTTTAATGTTAATGATGATGCAATCAGCCTTCTGTCACGGTTCAATAATTCATAATCAATATTGTTTAATTCAATGTTTTCAAAGTGTGCAGAATATCGATCTTTCTGGAATTTAAACCTTCTGGAAAACTCCATCTCAGAATATCTTGGAAGCAGGCGAAAGCCCTTTATATGGGCATATCCTCCCTCTGTTGAAGCCTTGAACTCATTGAACTGAAGATTATAATTTCCATCCTCCGTAAGCGATTTATAACCAAGCAGTTCAGCATAAATATCTTTGGTATAATATAAGCGGGATCGGTCATATTGTGATGCAGAGTCTATCAGCAGATCGCTGATCCTGAGGTACAGATCTTTAAGTTCGGTTACCCTGCTCCCTCCCTCGGCACTTCGGTCTATATACTTAAAATCTGCATTTTTAAAAATGATAGTTCCAATTTTAACCGAGTTCAGATATGGGGCAAGGCGCTGGTATGCAGTTCTCAGGTCTTGTTTAGGGGATACTTTTGTATTTCTAGTTTTAGAAAATACAACCTTCAATGAGGGCCGGTCAATCTCTATTGAACTCATTTCCAGTTTGCGAAGAGTATATATTTTCCAGGGCTTTATCCTTTTTAAGATTAGTTCGGCTATTTCAACTTCATACAAATGCCTAGGTGCAATGCTGTCAACTTTCATTCTTGCATACACCTGGGTATCGGGTATAAAGCGAATATTCGAAACGTTCAGTCTACCGGTAACAAAATTTACCCGGATATTTTGAAACTCTATGCGATATAAGCCATCTGTTGACCTCTCAATCGCTTCTTTGATCCTTTGAGTTAAGATAGGTTTCCAATAATAGTTAAGATATACTGCTGTTCCGCTTACCAGAAGGACCAGTATCATTATTATGGAAACAATCCACTTCCTAAATAAGACTTTATTACTATTCTGAACCATAGAATGCCTTCGGTTAAATACTAAGTTAACCTTAATCGTTAACGTTTCTAAAGATTTATGATATGTCAGTACAATTTAAAAATATTGTCTGCGTCTCAAAAAGAATCTCTGCCAAATTGTCATTTTGGAGAAAAAATCATACTTTTGCAGCTAATTTAATAAAGAATGTTTGAGCGCCCAATAAACTTAAAAGATTCATCAGAAACCACATTACTCGATGAATCACGTCAGGGTGAAGCCTTAATTTTAGAAAGCACCGGACAGTATACAGGACGAAAGCTTTACATTGAAAGTTACGGTTGTGCCATGAACTTCTCTGACAGTGAGATTGTTGCATCGATCATGCAGGATATGGGCTTTGAAACCACATCTCAGTATAAAGAAGCTGATGTCATTTTTATAAATACCTGCTCAATTCGTGACAATGCTGAACAGAGGGTAAGAAACCGCCTGCGTGAATTTGGAGCCGCTAAAAACAAACGACCGGGAATGACGATTGGCGTTCTTGGCTGTATGGCGGAGCGCTTAAAATCGAAATTTCTGGAGGAAGAGAAGCTTGTTGATATTGTGATCGGTCCGGATTCGTACCGTGACCTGCCAAATCTCATCGCCCAAGCTGACGATGGAATACGTGCAGTGAATGTTCTTCTAAGCCGGGAGGAAACCTATGCTGATATAAGTCCGGTACGGTTAAACAGCAATGGCATTTCAGCCTTTGTATCGATTATGCGAGGATGCGATAATATGTGCTCATTCTGTGTAGTACCTTTTACCCGGGGCAGAGAAAGAAGCAGAGACCCTCAATCAATTGTACAGGAAGCAAGGGAATTATTTGAAAATGGTTATCGTGAAGTAACCTTACTTGGTCAGAATGTAGATTCTTATAAATGGGATGGAACAGACTCAACCCAGCCCTCTCCAGATGCAAAGGAGGCGAATATTTCCTTTGGGGCTGAGGCCCTGAACTTTGCCGGACTATTAGAACGCGTTGCTCAGATCAATCCATTGCTAAGAGTACGATTCTCGACTTCCCATCCTAAAGATATAACCGATGAGGTATTGCATACAATGAAGAAGTATGAAAATATCTGCAATCATATTCATCTGCCGGTACAATCAGGAAATTCCAGGGTGCTGGAACTGATGAACCGTACCTATACACGGGAATGGTATATTGAGCGGATTGATACCATCAAAAAGCTTATTCCGGATTGCGCGGTCTCAACAGATATCATCATCGGTTTTTGCACGGAAACTGAAGAGGAACATCAGGATACGCTGAGCCTTATGGACTATGCACAATTTGATTTTGCCTATATGTACACCTATTCAGAACGTCCCGGCACACTTGCTGCCAAGCGTTTTGAAGACGATATTCCGGAAACGGTAAAAACCCGCAGGTTCAATGAAATTCTGAAAAAGCAGCAGGAGTGCTCATTGAAACGCCTGGAGCAACATATTGGTAAAACGCATAAAGTGCTGATTGACGGGTTATCAAAGAAATCAGACA
This sequence comes from uncultured Sphingobacterium sp., assembly GCA_964367725.1. Classification (GTDB taxonomy): domain Bacteria; phylum Bacteroidota; class Bacteroidia; order Sphingobacteriales; family Sphingobacteriaceae; genus Daejeonella. Next base: position 22,934 of record CAYJAM010000004.1, read on the forward strand.
ATGATTTTTCGGGTAAAAGCGAACATAATATCACTGTAGTTTTTCCGGTAAATGAAGCGTATAAAGCTGGCGATTATGTTGATGTAAACATAGAACGATGCACTCCGGCAACTTTAATAGGGAGAATCAAGGCTGATGTTGAGATTTGAAAATTTGGAGATTTGAAAATGCCAGAGAACAAATTAAAATTCAGCCGGGTAATATTAATTGGAAAAATTAAAGATTGATTTGGAAATGAAATAGCATCATCAAATTTTCAAATCATCAAATCATCAAATTACAATAATGGATGTTCAGGACATAAAAAACAGATTTGGTATCATTGGTAATTCACCTTTACTCAATCGGGCAATTGATATTGCCAGGCAGGTAGCACCAACTGATATTTCTGTGCTGATTACCGGTGAAAGTGGTAGCGGTAAAGAGGTTTTTTCACATATTATTCATGCATTGAGTGCCCGCAAACACGGGCCATTTATAGCCGTAAACTGCGGTGCGATACCCGAGGGAACGATTGACTCAGAACTATTTGGCCACGAAAAAGGTTCATTTACGGGAGCACATGATGCACGTAAAGGATATTTTGAGGTAGTTGACGGCGGAACCATATTTCTGGATGAGGTTGCAGAACTTCCAATTGGCACTCAGGCCCGCTTGTTAAGGGTTTTAGAAACAGGCGAATATATTCGTGTTGGTTCTTCCAAAGTTCAGAAAACAAATGTTCGGGTGATTGCAGCAACAAATAAAGATGTTTTTGATGCTGTCAGCGCCGGTAAGTTCCGGGAAGATCTTTATTACCGATTGAACACCGTACCATTAAAAATTCCTGCATTAAGAGAGCGAAAAGAAGACATAAATCTACTGTTCAGGAAATTTATCGCAGATTTTACAGATAAGTACAGAAGCCCTTCAGTACAGCTTGACCAGAGTGCACAACAGGTATTAATGAATTACAGCTGGCCTGGAAATGTTCGTCAGCTTAAAAATATTGCAGAGCAAATTGCTGTTCTTGAAAAGGATAGAAATTTATCGGCTGAACACCTTCAGAATTATATCCCAACTGAGGCCGGAAGCACGCTTCCCATGCGTATTCCAAACCAGAATAAGGATGATTTTTCTGAAAGGGATATTCTTTATAAAGTGCTTTTCGATATGAAGAAGGATATGATGGAACTGAAAAAGCTGGTTGCCGAGATCATCCAAAACGGAGGCAATACTTCAAGTATTCAGTCAAACCAGAAAGTAATTAACCAACTTTACAGGGATATCGAAATACCCGGAAGCAATAATCTGTCCCCTGATCCGCATCAACTGGTAATTCATCAGCCTGATAATAATAAATCATACGATATGATGGATGATGCTGAAGAGGTAGAGGAATCCTTATCATTGATCGATAAAGAATCAGATCTGATTAAGAAAGCACTAAAAAAGCATAAGGGGAAACGAAAATTAGCAGCACATGAACTTGGAATCTCAGAACGTACCTTGTATCGTAAAATAAAGGAATTAGAACTTTAAACCAGTCAGGGAATATGCAAAAGATCCTTTCAAAATTCAGATACTGCCTAATTATAGGCCTTTTAATGGTCTCTCAGTCCTGCGGAACCTATTCCTTCTCAGGAGCTTCAATACCTCCAGAAATGAAGACGATTTCAGTTCAGTTCTTTGAGAACACTTCAGCATTGGTTGTGCCTTATCTGAGTCAGCAGTTTACCGAAGCTTTAAAAGACAGAATCAGAAATCAATCCAGATTAAGCATTGTAAGAACCGAGGCTGATGCTAATTTTGAAGGAAGGATTACTGACTATTCTATTCGACCTGTTGCGATTCAGGGAAATGACCGGGCTGGCCTGAACAGGGTTACAGTAACTGTCATGGTAAAATATACTAATGTTCTTAAACCTGAATTAAATTTTGAACAATCATTTCAGGCATTTCAGGAATTTAGTCTGAACCAGGGTCCTATACAAACTCAGGAACAGAAATTATTAGCCCTGATCATTCGTCAGCTTACCGAGGATATTTTTAACAAGGCTTTTGCCAATTGGTAATAAATAATTAGCTTTCAACAAACTCAGAACAATTGAAACAGACAAATCAGCAGGAATCCTACAATAAATTATTTGCAAAGTGTGTTGCAGATCCTTCTGCGATAACCACCGGAGATGCAAATTTATTTGAACAAGCCCTTGAAAAGTTTCCTTACTGCCAGATATTAAATCTCTGTTATAGCCGTTCTTTATCACTTTCAGGTTCCGAAAATCTGAAGAAACAACTGACATATACTGCTTTATCAATTCCTGAAAGAAGAATACTTTATACTATCCTGAATGAGCCTGAAAAATTAAAAGAGCCTGAAAAATTAAAATATATTGAATCTGTATTATTTGCAGATGAGGATTCGGAGGATGAAGGGATTCAAAGTATTGAAAATATGAAGGACTTTACTGAGGAAGATTTGAAAGACGATGAAGAAATATCAGTTTCCGAAAAGATCTCAGAAGAGCCTGTTAATACTATAATTGAAGAAGATTCCTGGTCTGCAAAGGTAGAAACTGAGCCTGAAGAAGAAATAACTGCAGAACCAGAAAAAGAAAAGGATAAAATTGATGAAGATGTTTGGGCAGCGAAAATAGAAAAGAGTCCCGAAAATGAATTCCCAGAGTTTGCTGAGGCAGAAAGACAGACAATTGAGGAAGAAATCGAGGAGGAACAAGCAGAAGAGCCAATAAAAGAAGAAGAGGAAACAATAGCTGAGCCTGAACATATAAAAGCTATAGTGAATGATCAAAATTCCGAATCTTCTTTATTAGGTGATATCTTCAATACTATTAATGAAAGTGCTACTGCATCAGAAGATTCCATTAAGGAAGAAGCCAGTGCTGAGCCGGTTTTCCATTTTGAAAAGGAATCAGAAATAAAGTCTGCTGAAGAGATCGAAACAGCTCCCGCTGAGGCTGTTTCTCCACCACAAGAACCCTCAATTGAAACAAGTGGCAGCACTGAAAAAGTAGAGGTAGAATCAGATAAGGAAGTATCGAAATATAATGATGATAAAATGCCCTATTCCTTTTTGTGGTGGTTGCAAAAAACCCGAATGGAGCATGCAGGAACATATCAACCCTATGCTGATTTCAGATTAGATACAAATCAGAATATCAAAATAAGTTCGGTTGATCAATTGAGCAGTCAGATCATAGAGAATATATTTCATTTACAATCACCTTTGGAGCAGGTTGAAAATGCTCCCAGGACTGTTCCATTCCAGGTTAAGCGTAAGGAGGATTCCATTCTCGAGAAATTTATAAAAGAGGAGCCACAGATCAGGCCACCCGATTCTCAAAAACTGGATACAGAGAATAAAGCAAGAAAAAGTGCAGAAGACCCAAACGATCTGGTTTCAGAAACACTTGCACAAATTTATGCAGATCAGATGTTATATGAAAAAGCCATCGCTACTTACAAAAAATTAAGTTTGAAAGTTCCGGAAAAAAGCACGTACTTTGCCGACCAAATTCGTGAATTAGAAAAGAAAGTAAATTAATAGATATGTTATATACAGTTATTATTCTGGCAATTATTGTTTGTGTTTTGTTAGTACTGATCATTTTGATCCAAAACCCTAAAGGAGGTGGTTTATCTTCCGGATTTGCGGGTTCAAATAATATTATGGGTGTTCAGCGCACGGGTGATTTTTTGGAAAAAGGTACCTGGATCCTTGCCGTGTCATTGATGGTTCTGGCCTTAATGGTAAATGTTGTGGTTCCACGTGGTGGAGTAGTTGACCAGGAAATGAATGATATTCAAAATCAGATCAACAAACCAGCTGCTCCTGTTGCTGCACCATCAGGTCTTTCTTTACCAACAGACAGCACTAAAAAATAAATAAGCATTCAAAAAAAAAGCCACCAGATCGGTGGCTTTTTTTTTGAATCAGGCTGACATTTTACTGACAGCTTGACACCGATATATTGACAAGAAAGTGGCCTGGATTATCAAATAATGAAAATTTGACAAGAAATGTATCCTTAGGCTGTTTGGCATAATTCATGTCAACAAAACATTACAAA
>CAYJAM010000005.1:0-21862 GCA_964367725.1 uncultured Sphingobacterium sp.
AATGTCTGCGGGATGAGCCTTGAAATATTGATAGAATTGGCAGATGTCAGGCGAAATCTTTCTTTTAGTTCCGGATCATTAAATGCTTGTTTCACCAAAGCCTGACAATCATCAAAGGTACCATCGATCTCTATCGCGCGAATGTTTTGTCCGTTGGTAGTTAACTGAAGTTCCTGTATCAAACTTACCTTACCCTTTGGAAATAAGATAGTTACCCTGACATTTGGCACACCCAGAAAACCCAGTGCTACTGCTCCGCCCGTATCTCCCGATGTGGCTACAAGTACATCCAACTGCTTCTCACCCTCCTTCAGAAAATAACTCATCACCCGGCTCATGAACCTGGCACCGAAATCCTTGAAAGCGAGTGAAGGACCATGAAAAAGTTCCAGCACGTTTATACCCTTCGAAATTTCAATAACAGGCGCATCGAAATTGATCGCATCATCAATAATAGCCTTCAGATCTGATTCGGGAATTGCATCTTTCAGGATAGCTTTCGATACCTGGAAAGCAATTTCAGGCAAGCTATATTTGTGCAGATCTGCAATAAATTCAGGATCAAGCACCGGGATAGTTACCGGCATATATAAACCCTTATCTGCGGGTAAACTATTGAATACTCCTTCCTTAAAAGGAACCTTTAAATCTTTATTATTGGTACTGTATAAAATCATTAATCTAAAATTATTGGCCCCTGAGCATTAATTGGCGACCTGTATGCAATACTTTCTGTGTCGAGCCATCTGAAATGTGCCTGCAATTTTTCATTGATCCGGCGGGCATCATCATCATTTCTGGTAAATGTGAAAACCGAAGGCCCTGAACCAGAAATTCCGAAACTCAGCGCTCCATTTTCCATTGCAATTTCTCTTAATCTGTAAAAATCAGGAATCAGGATCGACCTGACCGGCTCGACGATCACATCCTTCATGCTCCTGGCAATCAGGTCTATATTTTTGGTATATAAGCCGCTAACTAATCCGGCAACATTCCCCCACTGAACAACCGCATCTTTCAACAATATCTTGCTCCTTATGATCTGCCTTGCATCACGGGTCGGTACATCAACCTGAGGAAAAACGATAGAGCAATAAAGTTCTTCCGGAAATGGAAGCTGAATAATATCCAGCGGCTCATAGCTTCGGATCAGGACAAAACCTCCAAGCAACGCCGGTGCCACATTATCAGCATGCCCATATCCGCAGGCCAGCTCCTCTCCTTTCATTGCAAATGGAACAAGTTCCATTTTTGTAAGAGGGCTATCCATTAGCGTATTGATGGCAAATAAGCCCGCAACTGTACTGGCAGAGCTTGAACCCAATCCACTTCCTATCGGCATTTTCTTATTCAATTCAATCTCCACTCCCACATCAGATCGCCCGATATGATTCAGAAAATGCTGAACACTTACACTAACCGTATTCTTCGCCGGATCATAGGGCAAACGTCCATCATCACCGCTTATTTTTGTGATAATTACACCCGGCTCATCCCTGAAGCGCATGATTACCTCATCACCAGGTGCATTCACTGCGAAACCTAATACATCATAACCGCAAACCACATTGGCTACTGTTGCAGGTGCAAAAACTTTTACTGATCTATTCATATTTATAAAATGTCTCCTGAGAATCCTGCCTAAACCGCACGATCAAAAATATTAAAATAATCAGGTGCTATCAGAATTTATTGGCACCAACATGAACAATATCGGCAAAGACACCGGCAGCTGTAACTTCGGCACCGGCACCCGGACCTTTTACAACCATTGGCCTTTCCTTATAGCGATCGGTAATGAATGAAATGATATTATCACTTCCTGACAAAGCATAAAAAGGATGAGCATCGTCAACCATCTGGAGTCCGATCTTCACCTTGCCATTCTCGAGTTTACCAATATACCTGAGCACCTTCTTTCCGTTTTCTGCCTGCTTTTTCATGTCTTCAAAAAAGCTGTTCTCTGCCTGTAATGTTTTATAAAAATCATCCACAGTCTCCGCATTGAGGCATGATTCGGGAAGCATGCTTTCAATCTCCACATCCGAAGCTTCGAGTTCATAACCGGCATCACGGGCTAGGATCAACATTTTGCGCATAAAATCAGTTCCCCGTAGATCATCACGCGGATCAGGTTCTGTATAGCCCTTCTCCTGTGCCTGCTTCACAATATCGTGGAATGTGATATCACCCTTGTAGTTATTAAAAATATAAGAAATGGTTCCTGAAAGTATCGCTTCAATACTCAAGATCCGATCTCCGCTGATCATGAGGTCTTTTAGGGTCTTCACAATAGGAAGTCCCGCTCCGACATTGGTTTCATAGAAGAAATCTACTCCATGCAGTCTTGCAGTATCCCTGAACAGTTTGTACTGTGCGAAAGAAGAAGAATTACCAATCTTATTGCAGGTTACAATAGAAATGTTTGAGCTAAATATCTCCTGGTAAAACTCAATAGGTTTCAAACTTGCTGTATTATCTGCAAAAACACAGTTTGGAAGGTTCATTGATTTCATCCTCTCTACAAAATGGGAAAGATCAGCCTGCTCACCTTCTTTCAGCAGGGCATCCTGCCAGTTTTCCAGATCAATGCCTTCCGCATTAAAAATCATCTTGCGGGTATTGCCGATACCAACAACCTTAATCTGTATTCCATTATGCTTCTGAAGGAAATCCTTGTGCTCCAATAATTGTCTGAACAAAGTAGTTCCTATATTTCCGGTTCCGAGACAGAACACGTGCAGGGTTTTATTTAACTCAACAAAGAAAGCATCATGAACAGCATTGAGACCTTTATTCAAATCTTCCCTTGAGATCACAACCGAAATATTGTATTCTGAAGATCCCTGAGCAATTGCCCTGACATTGATTCCGTTTCGTCCCAAAGCGTGAAACAGCTTTCCGGATATGCCTGGAGTTTGCTTCATGTTTTCTCCAACGATGGCGAGTACAGAAAGACCCTGCTCAAAAACGGGTGCCTCGATCTTTTTAGCGAGCAACTCCAGCTCAAATTCCTGTTCAATCAAATGTTGTGCTCTTGCTGCATCAGAAGGGTGTATTGCAAAAGTAATGCTGTGTTCTGAAGAAGACTGGGTGATCAGAATAACATTAATCTGCTCACGTGCCAGGAGGGAAAATAGTCGACCGCTGAATCCTGCTTTTCCAACCATACCACTGCCTTCAATATTGATAATACTGATATCATTAATTGAAGAAATTCCTTTAATTGCCAGGCCTGAATTTTCACAATCATGTTTGATCACAGAACCCGGAAATTCAGGTTCAAAAGTATTCCGGATCACAATCGGAATTTTCTTCATGAAAGCAGGAATCATTGTTGGAGGATAAATAACCTTGGCCCCAAAGAATGAAAGCTCCATTGCTTCGGTATACGAAAGCTCAGGCAATGAAAACGCTTTTTTTACCATACGTGGATCTGCAGTCATCATTCCATTCACATCGGTCCATATCTCAATCTCCTCTGCATTCAGTGCTGAACCAAAGATGGCAGCAGTATAATCGCTTCCACCTCTTCCCAACGTGGTTATTCTTCCCTCATCATTACTTGCAATGAAACCGGTAACAAATAGCATTTTACCCTTATTTGTATTGTAGCAATCTCTGATAAGAAGTTCAGTGAGTTCCATATTCACACGAGCCTGACCGAAAGAACTGTCGGTTTTAATCACATCTGCTGCATTCACATAAACATCCTCATCGGATTTCTGTCCGGCGATCTTACTGATCATAAATGTAGAACAACGCTCTCCGTAACTAAGAACCAGATCTCTAGTGCGCGGGGTCAGTTCGCGCAGGATCATCACTCCTTGCAGAAGGTCTTCCAGTTCGTTGAACAGGATGCGAAGCTTTGTGAATACAGGATTTTGTCTGGGTACTGCCAATAGTTCCTTAATCACTTCAAAATGACGCTCTTCAAGCTCTTTTAATTCGCTGCTGAAAGTCCCGCCCTGTGCAGCCTTATCTGCCATTGACGACAAAAGATTCGTGACCCCGCTCATAGCCGAAAGGACAATAACCGGATTTCCCGATTGCTTCTGCTCCTTTTCAATGATCTGCAATAATTTACTGATCGATTCAACCGATCCAACTGAGGTACCCCCGAACTTTAGAATTTTCATTAGTATATGTTTGTTTATATTCCCGCCTATGCGGTATTCTCTGAATTTTTATAAAAAAAAACGCCTTCCCCTTTGTCGGAGGAAGGCGTTTTTGATGTTTTATGTTAAATTTACACCATACATTTACCTTCCCCAAGCATCAGCGTGGTAGTGGTAGTTGTTGTTGTTGTGGTATAAAAAATTGTAATCATTTCTATTTTATTGTGGCGTAAATAACGGTTTTAATTTTTGAATTCGCAAATCCTTGTGAATTTATTTTAAATAAACATTATTTTTTGCCAAAACGATAATAAATGGGCTACATAATTATTGAAAATGCAATCAAGGAGGATCTTTAGCGATTAAATGCAGGGACTAGTTATAAAATCAACAGGAAGCTGGTATGAAGTTCAAACCGATGAGGGGAGGCTCATAAAATGCCGTATCAAGGGTAAGTTTCGAACGCTGGATATTAAAACTACTAATCCCGTTGCTGTAGGCGACCGTGTCACAGTGGAGCCGGAGCCTGATCAGGAAACCGGGCTGATCACTGAACTTGAGCCAAGAAAGAATTATATTATCCGTAAGTCTGTAAACCTGTCAAAGCAGGCACAGATTATTGCAGCTAATTTGGATCAGGCTTTTCTGATAGTTACTCTGGCTTCTCCCCGAACTTCACTGGGATTTATCGACCGCTTTCTGGTCACGGCCGAAGCCTATGATATTCCGGCAAAATTGATATTTAATAAACTGGACCTGTTTAGTGCTGAAGGTCTGGAGATTCTAAGTCAATACCAGTCAATCTATGAACAAGCCGGGTATCCATGCTATAGTGTATCGGCATTAAAAGCGACCAATCTGGATCAGTTAAGGGAACTTTTGAAGGACAAAGTTACACTGGTCAGTGGTCACTCTGGTGTTGGAAAATCAACACTGATCAATGCGTTATTACCGGGCTATGAACTTAAAACAGGTGATATCTCTGATTGGAGTGATAAGGGAAAGCATACCACAACTTTTGCTGAAATGTTTAAGCTGCCTTTCGGCGGATATCTGATTGATACCCCCGGGATACGTGAACTCGGTGTTTTCGATATTGAGAAACAGGAACTCGGTCGTTTGTTTCCGGAGATCAGAAAGCTGATGGATGATTGCCGCTTTAACAATTGCAGGCATATTAATGAACCGGGATGTGCGGTTTTAGAAGCTCTGGAAGAAGGCGAACTCGAACCGTCCAGGTACGATAGCTATTTAAGTATATACAACAACAACGACACAAGAGCATAAAATGAGAGCAATAATTCAGCGGGTCAGCAGTGCATCATGCAGTATTGAGGGAAAGATTAGTGGGGAAATTGGTATAGGCTTTATGATTCTGCTCGGTATTGAAGACAGCGATACTGATGAAGACCTGAACTGGCTGGCGCAGAAGATCAGCAACATGAGGATATTTTCGGATGAAAATGGCTTGATGAATAAAGCTTTGGCTGATGTTCAGGGGGAGATTTTGCTTGTCAGTCAGTTTACCCTGTTTGCCTCCACAAAAAAAGGGAATCGCCCTGGATTTACACGTTCAGCAAAGCCAGATTTTGCAATTCCATTGTATGAAAAAATGATCCGCGAGCTGGGGCAGCTTACAGGGACAAAAATCCAGACAGGAGTTTTCGGCGCAGATATGAAGATCAGCCTGGTGAATGATGGTCCGGTAACTATAATCATGGATACCAAATCAAGAGAATAAGTTAAAAAATAATTCTGATGACAATACAGGAAGCACAGGAAAACGTTGACCAATGGATCAAAACAACCGGGGTTCGCTATTTTAATGAACTAACCAATACCGCTATCCTGATGGAGGAAGTTGGTGAGGTTGCCCGCATCATGGCCAGAAAATATGGAGAACAATCCTTCAAAAAATCAGATGAAGGGCATGATCTGGGAGATGAACTGGCTGATGTGCTCTTTGTTCTGATCTGCCTTGCCAATCAAACCGGTGTGAATCTGACCGAAGCACTCGGGAAAAATATGGAGAAGAAAAATATCAGGGATGCCGACAGGCATAAGAATAATCAGAAGTTGAAATAACCCTGTCAGCGTTTTGAACGCTGACAGGGTTTACTTAAGGCTGACAGGGTTACTTAAGGCTGACGGGGTTTAAAACCCTGTCAGCCTTTTATATAACCATTTTAACCAATCTCTCCCCATCAAGAACCGGAATTTCTTTGGTAATATTCAGGTTAAGACAAAACTTAATATCTTCTTCAATACCCAGCTTTTTTAAGCGCTCACTGTGCGAAGTTTTCTTCAGATAAGTATTCAGATCATCCTTCGCCATAATATACAGGTCTTCGGAGGCTATACCCGCATCATCCAGAGAATAATTCTCCTCCCTGAGGTAATGAACAACTCCCCCTGCAAACAAAGTGTCCTCCAGATTAACCTTATCCTTCCATCCTGAACATAATAAGAGAACATCATTGGACTGAGTTTTTAGCCAGTCGCAAAGTGATGCCAGGTTTAAAAAGGAACCTATCACAATTTTATGAGCACCACGCGACATATTGATAGCGTGTGTTCCATTAGTTGTGGTCAATACAATTGTTTTACCACTTACCTTATCTTCAGTATATGAAAAAGGTGAATTACCAAAGTCGAAACCATCTACAACCTCACCATTGCGCTCTGCAGCAAGAAGGTATTCGGAATGTCTGTAAGATTCACATGCTTCTATCGTCGCCACCGGGATGATTGATTCTGCCCCGTTTTCAATACCATAGCAAATTGATGAAGTTGCCCTGAAAATATCAATGACAACAACGATACTTTGTGTAAAATCATGAAGGTGAAGCAGAGCAGGCGTGAGACAAACTTCGAGGTTACGTTTTCGCATTCTTTAGAAAGGACTGATTATTACTTAAAAGGCATTTTTACTACCCTTGCTAACACTTTATTATCTCTGATTTTTATATAAATATCTGTACCTACCTTTGAAAAGGCTGTTTTAACATAACCCATACCTATACCCTTTTGCAGGCTTGGAGATTGAGTACCTGAAGTTACTTTACCAATTACAGTGCCAGCTATATCAACAATTTCATAATCATGACGCGGAATACCTCTTTCAATCATTTCGAATCCAACCAGCTTACGCTCAACTCCATTTTCCTTCTGAGCTGCAAGATTTTCTGAATTGACAAAGTTCTTGGTAAATTTAGAGATCCAGCCCAGACCAGCTTCTATCGGTGAGGTTGAATCGTCAATATCATTGCCATAGAGGCAGAAACCCATCTCCAGCCTAAGAGTATCCCTTGCTGCAAGTCCTATGGGTTTGATCCCTAAATCCTCACCAGCTCTGAAAACTTCATTCCATATATGTTCAGAATCTTTTTTATCAAAATATAATTCAAAACCTCCGGCACCTGTATATCCCGTAGCGGATATTAACACATTTTCTATCCCGGCAAAAACACCTTTCTTGAATGTGTAATAATCCATATCTGCCAGATTAACATCAGTTAAACTTTGCAATGCCTCGGCAGCTTTAGGACCCTGAACAGCCAGTAGGGAAGTCTGATCTGAGATATTCTTCATGTCTACAGCACCCTTATTGTACTTTGAAATCCAGTCCCAGTCTTTATCAATATTTGAAGCATTTACAACCAGCATATAGGTTTTTTCATCTATGCGATAGACCAGCAAATCGTCAACTATTCCACCCTCCTCATTTGGGAGACATGAATACTGAACTTTACCGTCAAAAAGCGTAGAGGCATCATTTGAGCATACTCTTTGGATAAGATCTAAGGCACCCTCCCCTTTCAGGATAAATTCGCCCATATGACTCACATCAAATACTCCGACGCCATTTCTGACTGTTTCATGCTCGATGTTAATTCCACTGTATTGAACAGGCATATTAAATCCGGCAAAAGGCACCATTTTAGCACCAAGTGCGATATGGATATCATTTAAAGCAACACTTTTCATTATTACGGAGGTATTATTGATTGCGCCAAAAGTAATTAAAAACGATTAAAAGCTAAGCTATAATTTCAGGATAATCAATTCTGTTCAGAAAATAATTCAAGTGTAAGCTGGGGATCAGTGACACGGAAAGTTCTGCGATGAAAAGGAGACAAACCATGAGCAATAACTGCATTTCTATGTTTTATAGTTGGGTAACCTTTATTGCTTTGCCAGTCATATTGCGGATATTCTGCTGCCAAATTGAGCATGTATTCATCCCGGTAGGTCTTAGCAAGAATTGAAGCTGCTGCTATTGAATAATACTTACTGTCTCCCTTTATGATACATTGATGTGTTAGATTTCCAAAGGGCTTAAAGCGGTTTCCATCAATAATAATGAATCCCGGGCGAATACTGAGTTGCTTAAGTGCAAGATGCATCGCTTTGATCGAAGCATTTAATATATTGATCTTGTCAATTTCTTCATGATCTACCGATGCAACAGCAAAGGCTAATGCTTCCCGTTCAACCATTAGGCGAAGTTGAAAGCGATCTTTTTCATTTATTTTTTTTGAATCATTAAGCAGAGGATGCGAAAAATTTTCAGGCAAAATTACGGCTGCTGCAAAAACAGGACCGGCAAGGCATCCGCGTCCCGCCTCATCGCAACCCGCTTCAATATGTTCATGCTGAAAGGACGATAGAAGCATAATGTCAGTTTATAACGAAATCACTAAGATACCCTTATGGTTAAAAGGGTAATATCATCTGAATTCATCTTCGCATTATTAAGGGTTTGAATTCTCCTTAAAATGTTTTCATTAAGGATATCAACCTCAAGATGACAGCTTTCCAGCAAATGCGAAACAAGCTCCTGATCAGAAATGTACACTTCCTCATTCGGGCTTTCAACCAGGCCATCGGTATAATTGAAAACGACACTTCCGGAAGTCAGGATTTCCCTGCCCAGATTTATTACAGGAAGGATATCGAAAGCACCGATGATTGTGGTGCCCTCTTTTAAAAATTTAACCCTTCCGTCCATTATCAGAACCGAAGGGTTGTGTCCTGCATTAACATACTGCAGCTCCCTTGTTTGCTCATTATAAAGCCCAATAAATAAAGTTACGAAGCGTTCCCCGTTAGTATTTGAGTAAACGATCTCATTCAATCGCTCCGTCAGTTTAACAAGATTCCTCTCTACTGAAGCCCAGGCTCTTAAACTGGCCTGTAAATTTGCCATCAGTAAAGCGGCAGAAACACCCTTTCCCGAGGCATCTGCGATACACCAGAGGTACTCATGTGTACCTAACTTAATGAAATCAAAATAGTCACCACCAATATTCTCATTTGGAAGATAGGTTGCACCAACCTCTACAGCACCCGTTTTAGGTAATCTCCTGGGTATAAGCATACTCTGGACTTCTACAGCCAACTCCATATCACGCTGTAAGCGTTCCCTGCCGACCCGTTCTTTGAGGAGTTTCTTATTTTCAAGTGCTACAACGATTACATTGATCAGAGTCTGAATAAAATTAAGATCACTGCTAAGCAGATTCTGCCTGATATCAAAACCTCCAATTAAAACAAATGCAAGAAGCTCCTGATTGTGAAAAACCGGAACAAAATATTCGTATTTATTTAGTAAGGGATCATCCTGAGACTTCAAAGAAGTAATATTTCTGAAATCAATCAGGGCCTGGCAGGTTTGCTGTAATGTTTTTGCATTTTCGAATTCACCTCCAAACCGTGTAGCGCAGTAAAAATGCTCACCTTCCTTGATTAAAAGACGAATCTCACCAATCTTTAAGTGGACATTGAGAATTACCTCGAGCATCTCGAACAAAACCGAGGAGGGACTGTTTATATTAATAGCCTGAGTAATTTCAAGCAAAGAGTTTAATTCAGCCTGACGTTTTAGCAAGAGTTGAATTAACTCACTTTCATCATTTATGGATGATTTTGGTTTTCTTTGCAAGACTTAAAAATTGAGGACTGCGAATTTAAAATTAATGAATTAATCCAAACTTACAATTTTGAATCATCTTGTCGGGCTAGCGGAGAGCTTATTGATATGTTCCCGGAGTCTTTATCTTCATGTTTAAGTGCTTCCAATCCCGACGCTGGAGGGACCTCTTATCAATTCTCAATTCTCAATTCTAACGTACCATCCTCCCCTTCCAATTGTATTTACCTGAGTTTCCGGCAATCCCTATATACAAAATATAAAACATGTGGAGCACAGTAAGTATTGGAACATACCATAGTAATTTACTTCTATTAGCAAAACTGCATAGCGGAATTAAGATTGTCATTTCTGCAAAAGCTTTTATACATATGCTTATTAAACCCAAATACCAGAAATAAGGATTGAAAAAGCCCAGGATTGAACTGAAAAAAATCATGAAATTAAAAATCCAAACTGATACACCGATCAGGACAATGATCTTGTTTTTATATTTGGTGCTTTTTGAAGCCCAGCGTTTTCTTTGCTGGATAAATTCTTTCAGGCTTGATTTTGCATGGGTATAAACGATCGCATCCCGGGATTTACAAAAACCAATACCATCAGGATAAACCGATGCAACTTTATGAAGAAAAAGTTCATCATCCCCTGAGGCCAGCTCATCTATACCCTGAAATCCTTTTAACTCATAAAAAACTTCTCTCTGATAAGCCAGGTTAGCCCCGCTGCATGTTGAAGGCATTTTATTCCCTATACCTGCAGCTCCCAAACCCGACAGAAAAAGAAAGTCAAGAGTTTGCATTTCTTCAAACTTGCTTTTTTCCTCAAAGTAGATTACCGGTGAGGAGATCATCTTGTAATCACCGGATTCATAATATCCAATGATAGTTTTAAGCCATGCCGGTGACATTCTGCAATCTGCATCGGTCGTAATGATAAGTTCCGAATCAGAAAGCTTAATCGCCTCGGGTATGGCTTTCTTTTTATAGGAATTTAATGGTTTGTCTTCATTCAAAACTATCAGCTTAACTCCCCTGTCTGCAAAAGAAAGTACGATTTCGGAAGTCTGGTCACTGGAGTGATCATCAACCACAATCAATTCCATCAGATTGGCAGGATAATCCTGAGCAAGAATATCGTTAATGGTATTGAATATTTTATCTTCCTCATTTCTGGCTGCAATCAGTATACTTACTCTGGTCTTAAAACGGGTACTTTTCAGATTAAATGCTTCCACAGCAAACCACCCTCTCCTGAGAAACAATATTAAACCCAAATAGGCCAGAGCCAGGGTAATTGAAACAATACTAACTACGAGGACTACCAAAGAAATTGAGTTTTAATACGAAAACGGACCCTAAAATAGCGGGAATAATTAAATTAATCAGCCATATACTTGCAACTGCTGCCATCACCGCAATTTCCTGATCGGTTACAAAGGAAAAAAAGTAAGCAGCGGTTGTTGCCCTCAAACCTATATCAAGCAGATCAAGAGAGGGCATTGAAGATTGAACAAAGTAAAAGATAAACAGGATCAAAACCATATCCAGGGGAGCTATTTCAGGAATCAGTAAATGAATGATCAGAAAATATTGGGTGCTGAATATCAGGATACGCGACAAACTATACATCAAGATATGCAAGAGTTCTGACACCTTGAACTTCGAAAAAATAATGAAAAAGCGCTTGTAGGGCTTCAAAAACTTTATTTTTGAAAGGAGACCATTTATCCAATGGATATTGAAAAAGAAAAGCAGAAAAAATCCACTGAAAACAAGTGCCAATATGCTTATACTTAAATTCATGAGAGGATTGAGCTCCATAAAACGAAAAATAAACCAGCTAAGTGCCAGAGACCCCAACACATTGATCAGTACCAATTGACCGAAAGCCCCGACAGTCATAGCAACGGCGCCTTTTATCCGCTTATTTGGAGACAGAAAAAAGACTCGCCCTCCATATTCTCCGATCCGGTTTGGAGTAAAAACTGCCCATGTCAATCCACAAAAAACTGATTCAACAGCCTTCCAGGTACTTATCATCTCTATTTTCTGAACGAGGTATTTCCATTTTAGAGCCTCTACAAACCAGTTCAGAAACATCATCAGAAAAAGGCTGGACATAACTATCCATACACCTTCAGGATCAAGCTCGTTGAGTAGCATCCTGAAATTGCTGATACCAGTATTATTACTAAGCCTGTTATAAATATACCAGGATGCCAGACCTAAAATGGTGACCTTAATGCAAACGCTCAGAATCTTTTTGGTACTGCTGTTCAAAATATTTTATTTATGCAATGTTAAGCAAAAGCTTCATTGAATTTAAAATTTGAAATTCTATTGCCCTAAAAACATTATAAAGCAGGTAATTTCTTAATATTGTCAGGCATGATAAAAGAAAAATCAACTGAACGGATAATCCTTGGAATTGACCCCGGAACCAGTGTTATGGGTTATGGAATAGTCAAGGAGGTAAAAAGTTCTGTTGATTTGATCTGTATGGGAGTAGTAAAACTCCAGCATCTTGACGATCACCCTTTGAAACTTAAACATATTTTTGAAAAAACCGTTTTACTGATTGATCAATATAAACCTGATTGTCTGGCAATAGAAGCTCCTTTCTACGGTAAAAACATACAGGTGATGCTGAAACTGGGGCGGGCACAAGGCGTGGCTATGGCTGCAGCATTATCACGTAGTCTTCCTATTTTCGAATATTCACCAAGAAAAATCAAACAGTCAATCACAGGTAACGGTAATTCATCTAAAGAACAGGTGGCCGCTATGCTCAAAACCCTTTTAAAATTCACTGAAACTCCCGAATTTCTGGATGCTACCGATGGTTTGGCAGTTGCGGTATGTCATTCATTCCAGAAAATAAGCAGCGCCGGAAGCAAAAAAAATTATTCCGGCTGGGATGCTTTCGCAAAGGATAATCAAAAACGGATTAAATAAAAGAAACTACAGCTGTTCCTTAATTTTTTCTGCTATTGCCTCAAGTTCCTCATCTGTAAAGCTCAGCTTTGGGCGACTAAAATTCATGTCGTCCATACTGTTGATCGGGATAAGATGAACATGCACATGAGGAACTTCCAGACCTATGACTGAAACACCAATGCGCTTGCATGGTATGGCCTTTTTTAAACCCGCTGCTACAATCTGAGCGAACATCATCAGACCTACATAAGTTTCACTATCCAGGTCAAATATATAATCAACCTCCTTTTTAGGAATAACCAGTACATGGCCTTCAGTAAGTGGATTTACATCCAAAAAGGCAAGATACTCCAATGTCTCAGCGACCTTAAATGAAGGAATATCGCCGGCTACTATTTTTGAGAAGATTGATTCCATATGATTTGATTTATAATCTGATCAGGTATTAAAATTATCTGCTGATTTCAATGATTTCGAACTCAATTTTACCCGCCGGAACAGCTATCTCAGCTTTATCGCCTACAGATTTACCCAATAAACCCTGAGCAATTGGCGATTTCACTGATATTTTACCTGTTTTCAAATCGGCTTCTGATTCAGAAACCAGCTGATAAGTCATGGTTGCCCCATTATTGGTGTTTTTGATCTTGACAATAGATAATGCAAGGACTTTCGATGAATCAAGCTTGGATTCATCAATTAAACGTGCATTAGCCAAAACATTCGTCAGCTTTGAAATTTTAGATTCATGATGACCCTGCGCTTCTTTGGCAGCATCATATTCAGCATTCTCAGACAGATCGCCTTTATCTCTGGCTTCAGCTATTGCTTTTGAAATTTGTGAACGACCTTCAGTTTTTAATAGATGAAGCTCTTCTTTAAGTTTTTCTAATCCTTCCCGGGTATAATAAGTTACTTCCGTCATATCTCACACATTTTATGATAAACTCTTAAAAACAAACAAGACTATGTCGGCATAAGCCAATATAGTCTTGCTCGTATTAATACGAAGATAATATTTTTGATTTTAGATTTCCAAATTTCTATGATGAAATGAAGCCAAGAAGAATAAGGATGAGTTACAAGGGCTTCATTATCAAACTACAAAAGAATTTGTTTTAATTTTTCAGCAAGCACTTCAGAAATCTTTCTGTAAGATTCATGGGTCCAGCCAGCGACATGGGGACTTAAAATTACGTTCGGAGAATCCCTCAATTCATTAAACCATTCCTGCTCTCCTAAGGCCGGAAATTTTTCAACTTCAAGTACATCCAATCCGGCAGCAATTATTTTACCGTTAAAAATACCATTCAAAACAGCCCTTGTATTAACCACCTCTCCTCTTGAAGCATTTAGAATAATGATTGGCTTCCTGAAATGAAAAAGATATTCCTCATTAAGGAGCTGCTTCGTTTCGAAGGTCAGAGGAATATGAAAACTTATAATATCTGCCTGTTTAACAACCTGTTCCATACTTACTTCCTCTGCATACTTGTCTGAAAAACCGGTTTTATACTTATCATAAGCAATGACCTTTACTTCAAAACCTGAAAGTTTGCGGGCAAGCATTTGCCCGGTATTTCCATACCCTATGATTGCAAGAGTTTTTCCCTTCAACTCCCAACCTCTGTTTCCTTCCCGATCCCAGATACCATTTCGCACTTCGCTATCCGCTTTTCTTAGATTATTGAGCACTGAAAGCAACATACCAATCACATGTTCTGCCACGGCATCCCGGTTTCCTTCTGGGGCATTGATGCATTTTATACTTTTTGATCTTGCATACTCCTCATCAATATTATCCATTCCTGCACCTGCACGGGCAATAAATTTGAGATTTATACCCGCATCAATAATTTCCTTGTCAATCTGAAACTTTGTACGAATCGCTATTCCTGCATAGTTTTTCAACACCTCAAGTGTTTCCCTTCTGCTGATTAATGGAAGATCATCACAAATATATCCCAGCTTTTCTGCCTCAATTTTAAAGGCAGGATGCAAATGGTCGGCAATCAGGATTCTTTTATTCATACTGTATTTATTCTCGACGTATTGATCAGGTTTGTCATTTTAACAAAATCATCTACGCTCAGTCGCTCTGCGCGAAGGTCGAACATTGGATCGTCAGTCATGCTCTCTTTGCTTACAAGTGATGACAAAGCGTTCCTAAGTGTTTTACGGCGCTGATTAAACCCCGCCTTTACCACCTGCCAGAACAATTTTTCATCGCAATTCAGTTTTTCAATATTATTTCGGGTAAGCCTTATGACTGCTGAGGTAACTTTAGGCGGAGGGTTAAAAACTCCCGGTTTTACAGAGAACAGGTATTCTACTTTATAATATGCCTGCAGAAAAACGCTTAAAATCCCGTACTCTTTACTTCCGGGCTTCTCTGCACAACGCTGTGCCACTTCTTTTTGAAACATTCCGACCAACTCAACAACCTGATTCCGGTTATCTAGTACTTTGAAAAGTATCTGCGATGAAATATTGTAGGGGAAATTACCAATAATGCCAAATTTAGAGGGAAAAACAGCGGTAAAATCCAGTTGTAAAAAATCGCCATTAATCAGGCGTTCTCCCAGATTTGAATATTTCTTTCTTAAAAATTCATACGATTCCGTGTCAATATCGATCAGGTAGGTTTCCAGATCCTGCTTAGCAAGCAGAAAGTCAGAAAGAATTCCCATTCCCGGACCAACCTCCAAAATTTGCTTATACTGGCCGGCAGACTGAAGACTGTTTACGATCTTCTCTGCAATGTTTTTGTCGGTTAAGAAATGTTGTCCGAGATGCTTCTTTGCCTTTACTAAACTCATATCCGCTGCATTTGGCGCAAATTACGGAAAAAAGAGGTTAGAGAAATGAGC
Source organism: uncultured Sphingobacterium sp. (assembly GCA_964367725.1). Taxonomy (GTDB): domain Bacteria; phylum Bacteroidota; class Bacteroidia; order Sphingobacteriales; family Sphingobacteriaceae; genus Daejeonella. Next base: position 15,860 of record CAYJAM010000005.1, read on the forward strand.
AAATTGAGAGAATGAGCAAATTAGCAAATGAATTTGTCAATGAGTTGATTTGTCTATTTGTCAATGACATCGTACTCCAGCAGAGGATCTTCTCAATGAATAAAAATCTTTTAAAACTTGCTACCTATAACTTACTGCTTTTTTATGGTTTTGTTTATTTCTCACCGAATGACAGTTATCAACTCTCACCCCGATAGCTATCGGATCTCCACTCTCAATTTCTTACTACCTGGTACTTAAAACCTATAACTTATTACTTATAACTTATAACCTAATTGGAGTTTGGGATTAAAGTCTTTATTTTGCGTTAATAATTATAATAAACGGGCAAGCAGGAATGAGTGATAAAATCAGAATTGGAATTTCTATAGGTGATGTAAATGGTATCGGTCTTGAAGTCATCATTAAAACGCTGATGGATAGCAAGATCCTTGAATATTGTACACCTATTGTTTACGGTCAAACCAAAGTCGCATCCTACCATCGTAAAACAATGGATGTCAACGAATTCAATTTCAATGTAATAAATAGTCCGGAAGAGGCACATAATAAACGCGCCAATATGATTAACTGCTGGGAAGAAGATGTCCGCATCGAACTGGGCACCAGCACTCCTACCGGGGGGAAATATGCATTCATATCGCTTGAAAGAGCATTGAATGATCTTATAGCGGGCAAAACAGATGCCCTCGTTACCGCGCCGATCAATAAGCATAATATTCAAAGTGATGATTTTCAGTTTGCAGGTCATACAGAATATATCCAGGCAAAAACCAATGCTGAAGACTCCCTGATGTTTCTGGTGAGTGAAGATATCCGTGTTGGAGTAGTTACCGGACATATTCCGGTGAATGAAGTTCCTGAAAAGATCAGTAAAGAAAAGATCCTCTCAAAACTGACATTGATGAATCAAAGTCTGAAGAAGGATTTCTGGATTCAAAAACCCAAAATTGCTGTTTTAGGATTGAATCCGCATGCAGGTGATATGGGTCTGATTGGGAAAGAGGAGCTGGAGATAATCATTCCGGCTATTACTGAAGCGAACGCCCAGGGAATCTTTGCTTTTGGCCCATATGCAGCAGATGGTTTCTTTGCAGCACATACCTATACTCAGTTCGATGCGGTATTGGCAATGTACCATGATCAGGGCTTAATCCCTTTCAAACAGATCGCATTTCATAGTGGGGTGAATTTCACTGCAGGTCTGCCTGTTGTCAGAACTTCTCCCGACCATGGAACAGGCTATGATATTGCCGGAAAAAATCAGGCATCAGCAAGTTCATTCAGAGAAGCACTATTCACTGCAATAAAAATTGTTAAGTGCAGAAGAGAAAGTTTGGAACTAAGTTCAAACCCATTGAAACTGAGTAAATTTTCAAAAGACAGGGATTAAAAGGTCTTCAAAACGATAAAACCAAAGCTTTTAGTTAGCGGCATCATCTCATTTTTAAAAAACTGTTAGCAACTAAATAAATTTTCCTAAATTTGCAGGCTCAATTGGCGTGCTTTGAAATCGTTACAGCAATATAGCATTCCGTTTACCGGATTAAAACTTGGAGTTCATGATTTTGAATTCGAAGTGAATGATGCATTTTTTAGTGAGTTTGAATACTCGCTGGTTAAGAGCGGAAGTCTTAAGGTAGAGCTTGAACTTGATAAGCAGGAAACAATGATGATCCTGCATTTTCATATTTCAGGTGAAATGAAACTGGGATGTGATGTTTGCCTTGCTGATTATCCTTATTCAGTTGAAATTAAGGAGAGGCAGATTGTCAAATTGAATGGAAACGAAGATCTTGAGGATGATACCGAAGAGATCATTGTTTTAAAGAGAAGTGAAACTGAGATCAATGTAGCAACACTGATCTATGAATTTATCACTCTTGCAGTACCATATATCAGTCGTTGTGCTGATGAAGGAAATACGGAATGGTGTGATAGTGAAATGATCACCAAGCTGCAGCAACTGGCTCCGGGGCCAAAAGAAATTGAAGAAGAAGAAATTGCCGACCCAAGATGGGAAGCATTAAAGAAAATAAAAAAGTAATAAATTAATACATAGGAACAAATGGCACATCCAAAACGGAAAATATCCAAATCAAGAAGAGATAAAAGAAGAACTCACTATAAAGCAGTTGCTCCGGGTTTAACAACCTGCCAAACTACTGGTGCAGTACATTTACCTCACCGTGCGTATACAGTTGACGGAAACTTGTATTACAACGGAAAGATGGTAATTGAAAATACCTCTATTGCCTAAGTTACCATTCTGATATGAAGATTGGCTTAGATATAATGGGTGGAGATTTTGCTCCCAAAGCAGCAGTTTTGGGTGCAATAGAAGCTCAAAAAGCCTTATCGGCAGACCAAAAGTTAGTTCTGTTCGGGGATAAAGATCAGGCTCTGCCTTTTATAACAGAAGCAGGAATTGATCCTGATGTTTTCGAGTTTGTTCACACCACCGAAATGATCGGCATGGGTGAACATGGAACAAAATCTGTACTACAGAAACCAAACTCAAGTATCAGCCTGGGATTTCATTACCTTAAAGAAGGCAAAATAGATTCCTTTTCATCGGCTGGAAACACCGGAGCGATGTTAGTAGGGGCTATTTTTAGCGTAAAACCAGTTCCGGGCGTTATTCGTCCCGCCGTTGCAACCAATGTGCCAAAATTAAAATCCGGCTTCGGAATCATGCTGGATGTTGGGGCAAATGCCGACTGTAAACCTGAAGTTCTGGCTCAGTTTGGGATGTTAGGTAGTTTATATGCAGAACATGTATACCATATTCCAAATCCAAAAGTGGGTTTAATGAATCTGGGTGAAGAGGAAGAAAAGGGAAATGTTCTTACCCAATCCACATTCCCTCTCCTGCAAAAATCTGAAATCAATTTCATAGGTAATATTGAAGGCCGGGATCTGTTCAACGACAAAGCAGATGTTATTGTCTGTGATGGGTTTACAGGAAATGTAATGTTGAAATTAGCCGAAACTTTTTATATTCTAACACTCAAAAAAGGATTTAAGGATGAATTCTTTGACCGTTTCAATTATGAGCAATATGGTGGCAGCCCTATTTTAGGAGTAAATGCACCTGTTCTGATTGGCCACGGCATCTCTAGTCCGGAAGCAATTAAAAATATGGTACTTTTATCCCGAACCATGATCGAAAGTCAGTTCGTCGATAAGATCAAAGAAGCTTTTAAATAATTATTTCCAATTTATCATGTCTAAAGTTCATGCTGCTATAACAGCCGTTAATGCTTTCGTTCCCGAGTATATTCTTACGAATAAGGAACTTGAAGGGATGGTTGAAACCAATGATGAATGGATTACCAGCCGTACTGGCATTAAAGAACGCCGCATCCTGAAAGGAGATCTTGGAACCTCAGATATGGCTACCCATGCCGTAAATGGTTTACTTGAAAAGCGTGGGATCAGTGCAGCGGAGATCGATCTTATTATTTTCTGTACAACAACTCCCGACATGGTATTTCCGGCCTCAGCAAATATCCTTGCCCACAAAATTGGTGCGGTGAATGCCTGGGGATATGATCTTAACGCTGCATGTTCGGGTTTTCTATACGGATTGGCTACAGGTTCGCAATTCATTGAAACTGGCAAACATCAAAAGGTTTTGGTAGTAGGAGGCGATAAAATGTCGTCTATCATCAATTATAAAGACCGTAAAAGCTGTATCATTTTCGGTGACGGCTGCGGTGCTGTTTTACTCGAACCAAATACAGATGGTTTCGGAGTAATTGACTCTATACTTAAGAGTGATGGATCAGGCGGCCCCTATTTATGTCAGAAAGCCGGAGGCTCATTAAGGCCTGCAAGTCATGAAACGGTTGATAACGATGAACACTTTCTCTTCCAGGAAGGACAGGCAGTTTTCAAATTTGCTGTTACTAATATGGCAGATGTAGCTGCAGAGATCATGGAAAAAAATGATCTGAGCTCTGATGACGTAGACTGGCTGGTTCCACATCAGGCCAATAAGCGAATCATTGATGCTACAAGCAGTCGCTGTGGTATTGCTCCTGAAAAAGTGATGATCAATATCGAAAAATACGGTAATACAACGAATGGAACCATTCCACTTTGTTTATGGGAATGGGAAAGTAAGCTCAAGAAAGGTGACAATCTGATCCTGGCCGCGTTTGGAGGCGGATTCACATGGGGTTCATTGTATTTGAAATGGGCCTACTAAAAAATAAATCAAAATCGTTTCTTAATATTTTTATTATAATTTTAGGTTAAAATCGTCCACATAAACTAAACAAAATGGATATTAAACAAATTCAGGAACTTATTAAATTTGTTTCCAGATCTGGGGTAAATGAAGTTTCTATTGAGCAGGAAGATTTTAAAATTACCATAAAAACCAATCAGCCTCCTACCTATCAGGTACAGGCTGCTCAGCAAATTCAGGCTACTTCTACTCCCGCAATTGTAGCAGCGCCTGCAGCTCCGGCAGAAACTAAGCCTGCTGCTCCTGCTAAGGAAGAAAATGCAAACTACATAACTGTTAAATCCCCGATGATTGGCACATTTTATAGGTCTTCAAGTCCTGATAAGCCACTTTTTGTAAATGTTGGTGATGAAATTAAGGCCGGACAAATAGTTTGTATCATTGAAGCAATGAAACTTTTCAACGAAATCGAGTCTGAAGTTTCAGGTCGTATCGTGAAAGTGCTTGTAGATAATGCCAGTCCTGTAGAATACGATCAGCCATTATTTTTGGTGGAACCTATCTGATTTGAAGATTAACGATTTGAAGATTTGATGATTAAATTGTTAATCTCCATTTTCAAATCTTCAAATCTTCAAATTCCCAAATTAAGAAAGCATGTTTAAAAAAATACTAATTGCAAATCGTGGTGAAATAGCTCTTCGGATTATCCGGACCTGTAAGGAAATGGGCGTAAAAACCGTGGCTGTTTATTCAACTGCCGACCGCCATAGTTTACATGTACGGTTTGCCGATGAAGCAGTTTGTATTGGTCCGCCGGCAAGTAAAGACTCCTATTTAAGTATTCCAAATATCATTTCTGCTGCAGAATTAACAAATGCAGATGCTATCCATCCTGGTTATGGTTTTTTGTCTGAAAACGCAAAATTTTCAGCAATCTGCCATGAATATGGCATTAAATTTATCGGAGCTACTGCCGAACAGATTAATGGCATGGGTGATAAGGCATCTGCTAAGGAGACCATGAAAAAAGCCGGTGTTCCAACTATTCCGGGTTCTGAAGGTTTATTAACTGATGTTAAAGAAGGTATTAAAATTGCAAATGAAATCGGCTATCCGATTATCCTCAAAGCTACAGCTGGTGGCGGAGGCCGCGGAATGCGTATTGTATGGAACGATGCTGAGTTTGAGCCTGCCTGGGATTCAGCACGCCAGGAATCAGCCGCTGCATTTGGTAATGACGGACTATATCTTGAGAAATATGTCGAAGATCCTCGTCATATCGAGATTCAGGTAATTGGAGATCAGTACGGGAAAGTGTGTCATCTTTCAGAACGTGATTGCTCTATTCAGCGCAGGCATCAGAAGCTGGTGGAGGAATCTCCATCGCCTTTCATGACCCCTGAATTACGAGAAAAAATGGGCGAGGCCGCCATTAAAGGAGCTATGGCTGTAAATTACGAAGGTGCTGGCACAGTTGAATTTCTCGTAGATAAACACCGTAACTTCTACTTCATGGAAATGAATACCCGTATACAGGTAGAACATCCGGTAACTGAAGAGGTAATCAACTTCGACCTGATCAAAGAACAGATCAAAGTTGCTTCGGGCATTCCAATCTCAGGAAAAAATTATATTCCAGAAATGCATGCAATCGAATGTCGTATAAATGCTGAAGATCCTTTTAATAATTTCAGACCATCTCCCGGACTAATTACCAATTTCCATTCACCTGGTGGTCATGGAGTGCGGGTTGATACCCATGTTTATGCAGGTTATCAGATTCCACCGAATTATGATTCAATGAT